>JAITVC010000132.1 GCA_031286005.1 Bacteroidales bacterium | reverse complement strand
GATGTCAGCCCCTTCGGAGAAACTGATTCGATAACCGATTTCTACATCGCCCTCCATAATGGGAATAATGTCGGTAATGGAATTGTTCGTTTCCATAGCATCCAGCAAGTTTTGCAATGCGACGATGTTGTTGTTGGCTGTTTCACTCCATGCTTCGAGAGTGTCCACACGCTGCTCGAGGTTGTTAATCCTCGATTTGATGTCTTTGTGGCAACCGGTAAAGAGCAATGCCATTAAAGCGGCAATGACGATTGTTTTAATATTCTGTATTTTCATTTTTGATTATTTTAACTCTTCCGCAAATTCTTCTATTCGGATGACGTTTACTTTTGGGAAATCTATCGTTTTTAGGATGTTGAAATGCGAATCTTGCGAAACAATATAATCGGCATTTGCAATAATCGCACAGTCCACGAATTTGTTGTCGTCGGGGTCTATGGTTATAAGCCCGAATCGATATTGAGGATTAACAAAAACAACATTTTCGCTATTCAAGATGATTTGAACTATCATCTCGGCAAAGGCAGGAGATGTTTTTCGAGCAAGAATTTCTTCATATTCGACTATGATTTCATTTGAAACACACAAAGAAAACTCCTCGTTGAGAAAGGCCGTCCAAACCAAGTGAAACTCACTCGTATTGGAAATGCAGGCAAGCAAACAATTTGTATCTAATACGATGTATCTCATCGGTATGGCGTGCGGAGATGTTCGTTCAGTACAGTGTCGTCAATTTGATATTGATTTGCTTCTTTTTCGACTTGTAGAATGTAGAAATTGCGCAATTGTTTTTTCAAATCATGCAGTGTTTTTTCCGTTTTTGTAAACGAGAACATCTTTAACAAATGCAATTGCGTCTCGTTAAATGATTGATGTGTTGCAGCTGTTACCATAATAAACCTTTCTTATTTTTACAAAATTACAACTATTTTCTCAATTAACCAAATTTTCAACACATTATTCCCCCAGAAAAATCTGATAAAACCCTTGAAGTTTGTTGGATTTATTGTTTATAATCATCAAAACAGAGGTAACTACAATCGAGAACAAGACTACCGCATACGTGATATTCTTAATCATCGTGCCTTCGGGAACGCCTGCCATTTCTGGAATGGTAGCCAAAACAGCGGCAGCCAAACCTTTGGGCGTCATCATCGAAATCACTGATTTGTCGTACAAATTGGCACTTCTTGGCGATGCATATTTGGCCACAATCAAGCGCAACACATAGACCACAGCCGTAAAAATGAGTCCGTTTACAATTGCTGTCCAATCCTCGAAAAGGATAGACATGCCGATGTAGACAAAGAAGAATGTTTTGAGCAGAAAGGTTAACTCTCTTAAAAACACCATTTCCGTATCGTTGAGTTTATGTCCGGGGCCACCCATGATTCTTTGCACAATAAAACCTTTAAAAGTATCAATATTGGCCATCGTTACACCAAAGGCCAACGCTGCAATAGCGCCGTTGAACCCCAAAAGCTCGGCCATTCCATAAACTACAAAGACAAAGGCCGGTGTGGTAAAGATAGAGTTTTGGAGCCTGCGAACCAACCGTATGAATCGCGACCAAATCATTGCACAACCAATACCCATTAGCGTTGCCAAAGTGAATGAGGAAATTACCGATCCTAAAGTAATTCCAAAGTTAATCTCACCTTGCTGAAACGTTTGCACACAGGCCAATGCGAGCACGATACACAATACATCGTTTATGGCCGATTCCAAAATAAGGGCGGTTTTGGTTTCTTCGCCAATTTTAAGTTGTTGCACCAAGGGAATCACCACAGCCGACGATGTGCCGCCCAATATGGCTCCAAGCGTGATGGCACTGTTGACAGAGAAATCGAGGAAGATATAAACAATGGCCCCCAATACAAATACGGTGGCGAAAAAGGCGGCAAAGGTAAGCGTTGTAGTACTTTTCCACGAGGCTTTTAAGGTAGAAAGCGAAAGGCAGGTTCCGCTTTCAAAGAGTATAACCACCAGCGTTATGGTTGTGAATACAGGGCCGAAACCTCCAAAATCTCCCGGTGTAACCAGTCCGAAGATTGGTCCTATAATCAATCCAATAATCATCAACATCAACACATCAGGCACCATACGTTTGCGATAAAAAGCAGCAAATAAATGCGCCAAAAAGACCATTAGGCCTAAAAAAACGAGAGATAAAGGAATTGCGCTGTTCATGACTTAAGTTGTAAAAATAGTTTATAGAATATAAGTTTCTAACAACCGGATGGAGTTAGTTGGAAAAATCTGCACAATATTCATGTTCGCAGGAATCAGCACAAGCTCGCCTGTTTTAATGTCGACGGACTCGCCATTGGCAACAATCGTACCTTGTCCTTTCACACAAAACAACGTAACAAACGCATCCAAGTCGGCATAATTTTTCTCAATGGCCTGTGTGAGGATAATTTCATTGGTATGGAAATAAGGCGATTTAACCAACGATGATGTACCGTTAACAAGCGCTTGCGCCCGTGTAGCCCCATCATTACGTGCTTGATAGTTGATAGCGCCAAGAGCCTCGTCTAAATGCAATTCACGGCTCTGTCCGTTTTCATCCAAGCGGTCCCAATCCCACACCCGATAAGTAATGTCGGATGTTTGTTGAATTTCAGCTAAAAACACCCCCTTGCGAATCGCATGAATGGTGCCTGCCGGAATGTAATACGTATCGCCAACATGCACCGGCTGCCGTGCCATAATATCCGGAAGTGTTTTAGTGTCCAAATGTTCCAAAAACTTCGGTTGAGTCATCTCTTGGTTAAATCCCAAAATAATTTCAGCGTCTTTGGAAGCATCCATAACGTACCACATTTCCGATTTCCCCTTGCAGCCATGGCGTTCAAGCGCCATATCGTCATCCGGATGCACTTGAATAGACAAATCTGCATTAGCATCAATCAGTTTATACAACAAAGGAAATTCCGTCTCAAATAGTTCAAAGTTCTTTTCGCCCACCAGCTCTTCCATGTAGATTTCAATCAGTTCGTTGATTGTATTATCGGCCAAGAAACCATTAGCAACAACCGTCTCGTCGCCATCCACGCCCGATAGAATCCAAGCCTCGCCCGTTTCGTCGGTAGCATCGTCAGCAATATGCAATTGCGCCATTTTTGAGCCGCCCCAAAGTTTATCTTTAAGGATAGGCACAAATTTCAAAGGATAAAGTTGTAACATGTATAAAGAATTTATCTTGCAAAGATACGAAAAAATTTTGCCATGTCAAAATCTTTTCGTATCTTTGCAGTCCCATTTTGGTTCCGTAACCGAGTGGTTAGGTAGCGGTCTGCAAAACCGTTTACAGCGGTTCGAATCCGCTCGGAACCTCAAAACAAACGCTAAAACAATCCATGTGAGAGTTTTGGCGTTTTTCTTTAGGAGGCCTTGCTGCCTTCAATTTTTTTCCGTATCTTTGCAACTCATAACTTTTAGTTCTTAGTTTTTAGTTTTCCAAAATGAATACGTAAATCCCCCAAATGAATACGTAAAACCCTAAATGAATACGCAAATCCTCTAAAATGAATACGCAAAAATAGATGCCAAAATATGTTAAATACTAAAAATAAAATGCTTACAACAAGATACACACCTCAACAACAAACCACAAAGTAAGCATCAAGTCCACTACAACTCCATACCAAGTTAGGTATTAGCTATGTATTAAGCCATACCAAGCTATCTACAAGTAGCCTCCACCTCGCCCCCATAATTCATAAATCAATTCCCCCCTTTTAATTTTTAATTTTTAATTCTTAATTTTTTTTCGTATCTTTGCAGAATGAAACGTGTTCTAACATCTATTATCACGTCCCTGATTCTGGCGAGCTTTTTGCTGGCCACTAATGGTTTGAGTTTGGTTCAGCATTATTGTTCTGCGCAGAATCAAAGCCAAGTGTTCTTGTTTTCGCAAGATGCCGATTGCAGCAATTGCGAAAACCATCACGAACAATCGTGCCATGAAGACCTTTGCAGCCATGCTGAAGCATCGGACTGCTGCAAAAACACCAACCAATTCATTAAACTTATTGCGGATTATTTTTCGAGTTCTAACGATACGGATACCGATTGTCCGATATTCAACATTGAACACTCTTCTACGTTAGAGAACTTGAAGATTGCCGAACTGCCGAATGCTTATCTTCGTTTGATTGCGGAGGATGTTGGCGTTCCGGAACAATTGCTGATTAAGCAAACTACTGAATTTTTGTTATGAGAAAAGTCTGACGATTAAAACAATCGTTCGTCAGACTTTTTTAATTATTTCTCATTAACAAAATTTCACTTTTTATGAAACATTTATTTTTAGGTTTATTGCTCACCGTTTTGAGTTGTAACCTTTTCTCTCAAACCCTTTCGGGAACTGTTTTGGAATACGATGCCAAAGCTAAATCTAAAACCAAAGCTCTCCCTTTTGCCAATGTGTATTGGCTTAACACACTTAAAGGCACCACTACCGACGATAATGGCAAGTTCTCTTTGGAACAAACCGCAGAAGACGGCAGCCATTTAGTCGTTAGCTTTGTGGGATATTCTAACGATACGTTGGATATTAAACTCGGCGACAACGATATTAAGATTCTCCTTTCGTCAAACGTCATGCTGGAAGAAGTGCAGATTGTGCAACGCCAACAAGGCGCCTACGTATCTCGTCTAAACTCTGTAAAAA
>JAITVC010000063.1 GCA_031286005.1 Bacteroidales bacterium | reverse complement strand
TTTGCGAAAAAATCCGTTCGCCACGATGAAACATCAAACTGATCAATCCGGTCGGAATCACACGTTCGCTTGCCAGCAAACGACTATCGACCGTCAAAAACCAGTAGTTTTTTACGTATGGCGAAAGCAAGGGCGAAGGTTGTATAATTTGATAGGTTTCCATTGAGTTAAGAACTGGATAACCCTGCAAAGATACGAAAAAAAAATGAAATTCGACAAATAGAAACAAAAAAAATTTGGTCAATTCAAAAATTATTCGTATCTTTGCACCTCTAAACGGATGGCGTCGTAGCTCAGTTGGTAGAGCGGAGGACTGAAAATCCTTGTGTCGTTGGTTCGATTCCGACCGATGCCACCATCAAAAAAGAAAAGCGATTGATTATTTCAAAATAACCAATCGCTTTTTTGTTTGTTAATGTGAACAATATGCTATTTATACCCTCACGACAAGCGTAGTTCCAATCATTTTTTAGTTTGTTAATGTGAATGATATGGCATTTATTGCCTCATGACGAAGGCCGTCGTGAGACAGTAAAACGCATTATAAGCTCATAATCAACAATAATAAAATACAACACAGCCTCACGCATATCTATTTCATACTACCTAATAGCCTATAAGACATAACCAAGTTCGAAGCTCCTCCACTACTCCTCCACTCCAAGTTATGTACAGGTTATATACTGGCTATATCCAAGCTATCCCCAAGTCCCTCCCAAACCCTTCCCCCATTAACCTTTATCCTTCCACCTCGCCCCCATAATTCATAACTTCTTCCTGTGCCTCAAAATAAAATATCACCTTCGTCTTTTTTATTGGAAAATTATTTGTATCTTTAACTTTCGGCGCAAGATACTTATTTGGAGTGGGTGGGAATGTGAGGCTCACAGAGATTAATTTATTACAAATGTTAATCCCACCCCCAAGCTTAATGTCGAAATCTTTCCTTTATAATCGAAAAATTCTTTTGTTTTCTCTTTGGTGTATAAATTTGTAAATTCTTTTTTTATCGTTGTATTCGCTTTATAATAAGAATACATGATGTCCGCACTAATATAGATATTTTTGAACAATTTATAGCCAAAAGAGATTGATGGTGCAAGAGTAAAATGCCTGTTTTTCTCTTTGCTCGAATAGAGAAGTTCATACCGAAGATTGGAGTTTTTTTCTTTTAATTCAATCTGATTTGTATCTGTATAGAATGTTGTTATTCCCACTGAAAGTTTTGGATAGACATAAAATTTATTGTTCTCTAACCTATAAATTACACCTAAATAAGTTCGTGGCATAGCCGACAGAAAAAGGAATTCCTCTGCATCAATATCATTTGTTTTTAATGATATTAACTCATATTTATTGCCATATTCTGCTTGCACACTTGCCCGAAAATTACCAGATCTTTCATTTGGTTTGAGTCCACGAGTATCTGATGGTCGATGAATAAATTCCAATCCCCAATGCTTATGAAAAAAAACGCTCATTGATAGGATTTGCCGATAAGACGAATGATCTTTATACAGAAGTAAATAGTCAATATAAGAACCTTGCAAAAGTTTTGTTATCGGAATGTTCGCTCCGCCAAGAACACTGAATTGAAATTTGAGTTGATTAGCCGATGAATCTTGCCCGCAAATACTATTCACAAATATTCCTAATGAGAAAAATATAAGACTTAATGTACGCATCATATTAATTGTATTTCTGCAGTTTCTTGCTCTAAAATACGTCCGTCTGATAATAAAATTTGAACTTTGAATTGTTGATTATTCGTTGTTGTAGGAGTGTTCATAAGCAATAAATCAAATGTCAATAGTTCCATCCTTTCGTCAAAAAAATCGCTTTCAAAAGTGTAATCTATTGTATGGATATAATTTTGGATATAGGCAAATGCAGGCGAAACTTTGAAATAGTTCGTAACGTCTGAATTTTTAAGATGCTGATTATCGAAATCGTTTAGCGTAAATATTTTTATAGATTCAAGCTCATCGCTTGCAGAATAAACATAATCATAACAAACTGCTTTCTTCATAGCATAAGTCGATTGAACAAATATAGAATTGATTGTATTTATACATGCAACAATGTTTTCCTCTCTTGTCAAATTAAGTCGAATACCATAAGCATTTTTATTGCATTGCAAAACATCTGATTCAATGGGGTATTTTCCACTATTATCTAAATTTTTCAGACGCAGTGTTTTGTGCGAATAACTTGCAGGAGTTGGTTCTTTATCACAACCACATGAATGGAATAAATTCGCTATTGGAGTTAATAGCAAAAATAGGATTATAAATTTTTTTACCATTTATCATATTTTTTTTAGAATCCTCGGCAAAGATACAATTTATTCATGGAAACGCCAAATTATTTTTTTGTTAAAACACATAGGGGCGCGATTAATCGCGCCCCTATGGATTAAAATCATTACCTTTTATATCATTTGTTCGCAATGCCAAACAAATGCACGCAAGCCGTGGTCGGGATGGTCTTCGTCGATCTTTTTCAGACGTTCGAGCATGGGGGCTACTTTGTTATCCTCCACAACGGTAAGGATGGAGGCATTCATGGCTGGCCAGGTGTGGGTGCCGTAGTGCGGTTCGCCGTCTTTGCTGCCGCGGCCGTAAGTTACGTCCCAGCGAGTAAACCCACGAACGTTGTTTTTATCTAAAATGGCTTGCACCTTGTCGGTGTGAGCGAGGTTATAGGAGATGAATATCGTCTTCATTTGTTTAATTATTTTTGGTTAACGGTGAAAGGTTAACGGTTAAGGATTTTTTTACCTTTTACCATTAACCTTTTACCCTATATTTCTGCATTGAGTTTTGCAATTCGTTTACGTTCGGATTTCATGCGGCCTGCGCCGAACATGGAGTAGATAACGGGAACTACGATGAGAGTAAGCACCGTTGAGAAGGTCAAACCTCCGATAACGGCTATACCCATCGGCTTCCATGTTTCGGAACCTTCGCCATTGGCAACAGCCAGCGGAACCATACCGAGGATGGTTGTTAGCGTGGTCATCAATACCGGACGCAAACGTGATTTACCGGCTGCAACAACGGATTGGCTCACAGACAAGCCTCGTTCGCGCAACAGGTTGGTAAAATCCACCAACACAATACCGTTCTTCACCACGATACCCACGAGCATAATCGCACCGATAAGGGCAATCATACTTAATGGCGTATTGGTTATCCACAACGCAAGGAATACCCCTGTGAACGCAAATGGTACGGCCAACATGATGATGAACGGTTCTCGCAACGATTCAAACTGCGTGGCCATAACGATATACACGAGCATAACGATAAGCAAAAGCAATGTCATAAGGTCGCCAAACGATTCTTGTTGGTCTTCGAGCGAACCTCCCAATACCACGTTCACGTCTTGCGGAATATCGGTTTCGTCGAGCACTTTTTGAATGCCCACGGCCACTTCGCCGAGAGCGGCGCCATACATAGACGAACTCACGGTTACCAAACGTTGACGGTCTTCACGCTCAATCGTTGGAGGTGTTTCATGTTCCATCACCTTGCCCACTTCTTTAAGTTTGATGGCTTGACCTTGCGGACCGTAGAGCACGATGTTCTCAATTTCGTCAATTGACTTGCGAAACTCTTCATCGTAGCGCACCATGATGTTGTATTCCTCACCTTGTTCACGATATTTGCTGGCGATAAGTCCGCTCATTCGGTTACGAACGTAGGTTGCCGCCGTAGCAGTGTTAAGTCCGTATTGTGCCAATTTCTCACGGTCGAATACCACTTGATAGTCGGCGAGCATATCATCACGACTGATGGTAACATTTCGAGTTCCTTCTACTTCATCACGGATTTTATCACGCAATTCGTGGGCTAATTTGCTTGTAACGTCGAAGTCGTGTCCAAAGATTTGCACGTCAATCGTACTTGCACCACCCATCATACCGCCGCTGTTACCTCCCGGATATACGGTGTAATCTTTCAGTTCGGGGATTTTAGCCAAATCTTTTCCCATCTCGTCGGCAATTTCAAACATACTGCGTTCGCGATCTTCCAAATCTTTGAGCACAACGGTATAGTTGATGATATTGCTACCATTTTTACCCATCGATTCAAAGATATTGCTATTGCTACCTGCCGCACCTGCACTGGAAATTAAGGCTTCTATTTCGGGATATTTGGCACTGAAATCCTCTTGAATCTTTGCTGCAATCTCACGGGTGTAATCCAAACCTACGCCTTGTGGCAATTCCACGGTCATATCCATATTTCCATTGTCCGACTGCGGAAACATTTCCGTAGGCACTCGCGACAGTAGGAATAAACTCGAGATAAAGATTACAACAGCACTCACGATAACCCATCCTCGATGCGCTACCGACCATGACAACATATTCGCATAAGCATCGTCCAATTTGCCTAAGGCTTTGTCAATCGGTTTGAACAAAATACCCAAACCTGCATAAGGATTTGTGTTTTGTGATTTCAACATCAAGGCCGACATCATCGGCGTAAGCGTGATGGCAGCAGCTGTGGATACGATACATACAATGCACACAATCCAACCCAATTGTTTGAACATGATACCCGCCATACCCGGAACCAAGGTCAATGGGAAGAACACCGCAACAAGGGTCAGCGTAGTGGCGATAACCGCCAGCCACACCTCATTGGTGGCGTAGAAGGAGGCTTCTTTTGATGAGCTTCCTCTATCCATGTGTGTAGAGATATTTTCGAGCACCACAATGGCATCATCCACCACCATACCAATGGCTATGGAGAGCGAACTCAGAGAAATGATATTGAGCGAACCACCTGTGGCAAACAGGTAGATAAACGCTGTAATCAACGACACCGGAATCGTGCACACAATAATCAATGTGGCACGCCAACGTCCTAAGAAGAGCAACACAACCAGCACCACAAAGATGAAGGCGTACATAACCGTTTCGCTCAAGCTGTTGATACTATTGGTAATGTTTTCTGTTGTGTCGAGTACAACGTTCACTTCCACATCGGGCGGAAGGTTCTTTTGCAATTTGGGCAATTCGGCTCTAATCGCTTTGGCAATGGCCACGGAGTTGGCACCGCTTTGCTTTTGAATCACAATCTGTGCTCCTAATCGGCCGTTGAGGCGCAACTCTTGGGTTACTTTTTCAATGGTATCTTTGATGGTGGCCACATCCGATAGGCGAATGTCTTTGCCAGCCGAACGGCTGATGACCAAACTCTTGAGTTGGTCACTATTGGTAAACTCACCTTCCGTACGCAACGAGAATGTGTTGCTACCAATATCCATCGAACCTGCAGGAATATTCAAGTTCTCTTGTGCAATGAGATTCCCGATTTGCTCCACACTCAGGTTGTAGGCCTCAATCTTGCGAGGGTCAACATTGACCTGCACCTCACGCACGGGTGCTCCACTCACAGATACTGCCCCTACGCCGTCAACACGGTTGAGGGGTTGTGCAATCCGTTCGTCCAAGATTTTGTAGAGTGCATTGTAGCTCTCGTCGGCCGTGGCCGACAAAAAGAGAATAGGAATCATGCTCATGCTGAATCGGAACAGCTGTGGCTTGTCGGCATCCTCCGGAAGTTCGGGTTCCACACGACTGATGGCATCTCGAAGTTCGTTCGAGGCCTCATCCAAGTTGGTTCCCCATTCAAACTCTACCGAAATCAGCGACACGTTATCACGAGACGTAGAGGTAATCTTTTTCAAGTTGTTTACCGTGTTGAGGTTGTCCTCAAGCAGCTCGGTAATGTTGGTTTCAATATCGGCAGCACTCGCCCCTGCGTAGGTGGTGAACACGCTGATGGTAGGAATGTCCATATCGGGAAACATGTCGATAGACAAGTTTCGGAGTGAGAACAATCCCAAAATAATAGCCGCTATAAATATCAGCGCGGTAGATACCGGCTTGCGGACTGATGTTTCGTATATACTCATTGTTTTCTTATTTTACGACTTCAACTTTACTTTGGTCAAGCAATCGAGTTACTCCGGCAATGGCAACTTCTTCGCCTTCTTTCAAACCGCCTAATACTTCGATGTTCTTGCCCAATTGGCGACCTAATTCTACTTTAACTTTGCTCACCATGCCGTCTTCGTGAACAAACACATAGCGGTCGTTGGTTCCTACTTGCTTAATTACGGCAACATCGGGAACTACCACACGTTTCATTGCACCGAAGTTCACATTCACACGGGCA
>JAITVC010000268.1 GCA_031286005.1 Bacteroidales bacterium | reverse complement strand
CTTTTCGCGAATTGCAGCGATGCCTACAATGGCCAGCATCCAACCTATTCCGGAACCGAAACCGAATACAGTGGCTTCTGCTATTGTTTCGTATTCGCGTTCTTGCATAAACAACGCACCACCCATGATCGCACAATTCACAGCAATCAACGGCAAAAAAATACCCAACGCATTATAAAGCGAAGGCGAGAATTTTTCCACAATCATTTCCAGCAACTGTGTGATGGATGCAATAACAGCAATAAACATGATGAAACTGAGAAAACTCAAATCAATGCCGGCCAAATCTTCGCTAATCCACGTCAAGGCTCCTTTTTTGAGCAGAAAATTGTCTATCAAATAGTTAATCGGAATGGTAATACCAAGCACAAAAATAACGGCAACACCAAGCCCAACGGATGTTTTCACTGTTTTGGAAACGGCCAAATACGAACACATTCCCAAAAAATAGGCGAAAATCATATTATCGATAAAAATCGATTTGATAAATATATTAAGTAAGTTTTCCATAGTCTATTTTTCGATAAGTTCCTTATTTCTTAAACGTTGAATCCATATAATAAGACCAACGATGATCAGTGCCATTGGAGGCAAAATAAACATGCCGTTATTTACATATCCGGCTTCATAAGCTTCCTGTGGGATGATTTGATACCCCCAAAGCGTTCCCGATCCAAACAATTCGCGGAAAAATGCGACTACAATCAAAATCATGCCATAACCTGCTCCATTACCAACCCCGTCAAGAAAGGATTGCCACGGTTTATTAGCCATTGCAAAAGCCTCCAAACGTCCCATAACGATACAGTTTGTAATGATTAATCCCACAAACACAGACAATTGTTTACTTACATCATATACGTATGCTTTCAAGAATTGATCCACCAAAATCACCAAAGCTGCAATAATGGTCAACTGCACAATAATCCGAATACGTGGAGGAATAGTGCTGCGTAACAGAGAAATGATTAGATTTGAAAAAGCGACTACCGCAGTTACTGAAACGGCCATTACAAAAGCCGGTTCAAGCTTTACGGTTACTGCCAAAGCCGAACAAATCCCAAGCACTTGCACGGTAACCGGATTGTTTTTGCCCATAGGTCCCGAAAGCAATTTCAAATTAGCTTTCGAAAGTAAAGGTTGTTTTTTGTCTTCCATATCGTTAGAGAAAAAAATTAAAAGTTATAGGATTTCACTTAATTATTCAATAGTACCTTCAATAGATTGAGGCACTGATTCTGTCGATTCAACAGGACTTGTTTCAACCGGAGGATTAACTCGTCTCGGACGAACAGGCTCAGCTTGCTCTGCCAAAGCAATAGAATCCTGAATACGTTGTTGTTCCAATTGAAATTCTTGCTGTTTGAGCAATTCTGAACGCTGTACATCGAAATAATTCACATAATTTCCAAGACAAAGTTTGAGCATTTCCGATAGACCATTGCTGGTAATTGTTCCGCCGGAAATAGCATCAACACCATACTCCGGATCAATATTGCTATTCGCAACGCCTCCTTTGACCACAGACACCGATACAAATAGGTCATTATTATCAAAAATTTTCTTACCAACAAATTGTTTTCGGAAGAGTTCCGTAGCAATCTCGGCACCCAAGCCCGGAGTTTCGCCTTTATGGTCAAAAACAGCACCTACAACGGTATTATAGTCGTTCTTCAAGGTTACATAACCCCAAAGCGGACCCCACAAACCTTTGCCAAGCACAGGAATGATAAACATCGTATCATTACCGTTTTTACAGACGAAAATTGGGAATGCTGGTTCTTCGGATGATTTACCAACTTCAAGATCCTCCAATTTTTTGAGTTCGGGCTTCAAATCCAAATCAAACACATTGCGGCCATCATTGACGATGTTGCCGTTACGGTCAATCAAATGCTGTGCAATGATATGTTGATTGAACAAATCTTCCGCATTTTCTGTTGTCGAAACAATACCTGCGGAAGTCAAGATACTTTGTATTTTTTCAATTCTCACATTCCGTTCTTGAGCAGGTTGCAAAAGCATGGCAGCGGCCGACAAAACGGCGGCAACAGCAATAACCATGACGGAAGCGTAGATGAAGATATATTTATTTGAAAACATGATTAAGATATTGAAAATGGAAAATTATAGCGTTTGTTGCGACACTAACATGGCGCGTTTTAGACGACGTTTTTTATTGGCCTCCACCACATAATGGTCAATCAAAGGAGCGAATGTATTCATGAATAAAATCGACAGCATCATGCCTTCGGGATAAGCCGGATTGACAACACGAATTAGCACGGCAATTACGCCAATAAGGAAGCCGTAGAGCCATTTCCCGGTACCCGTTTGCGAGGCTGTTACAGGGTCTGTTGCCATAAAAATAGTACCAAACAGAAATCCTCCCATCAATAAATGTTGATAAGGCGGAATGTTCATTAACACATTTTCTCCACCAACCAAATTGAATATGGAGCCCATTGCCAAACCGCCGAGAACAACCGACAGCATTATACGGAAACTCGCCACTCCTGTCCACAATAATATAATTGCACCAAGCAAAATCGCTATTTTCGATGTTTCGCCAATACTTCCGGGAATAAGTCCATAAAACATTTGCGTCAAGTCCATTTCGGCAATACCTGTGCTGAGTTTAGCCAACGGCGTTGCTCCTGTGATGGCGTCACCTCTTTCGGCAATCCAAACATTATCGCCCGACATTTGGCTGGGATATGCAAAAAACAAAAACGCACGGGCTACCAACGCAGGATTCCACACATTCATGCCTGTTCCGCCAAACACTTCTTTACCGATAATCACAGCAAAAGCGGTTGCAATGGCCACCATCCAAAGCGGTACATCGGGCGGACAAAGCAGCGGGATTATCATTCCGGTTACTAAAAATCCCTCGTTTACTTCATGACCACGCATTTGAGCCACTGCAAATTCAATGCCCAAACCCGTTACATAAGACACAACCACAATTGGAATAACTTGCCACAAACCGTAAATAACCGTTTGCCAAAAGTCTACCGTTTCGCCTAACGATAAGAAATGTTGATACCCTACATTATAAATACCAAACAATAATGCTGGAATAAGCGCAACGATTACCATGGATATGGCACGTTTGGTATCAATATTGTCTCGAATATGCGCTCCGGCTGAGGTTACCTTGTTCGGCACATATAAAAATGTTTCAAACGCTTCAAAAGTAGAATGCAAAAAGTGGAACTTCTCGCCTTTTGCAAACTTAGGTTTGATTTGATCTATAAATTTTCTGAGCATAACTTTTTTATTATTTCATCTTTTGCCAAAAATGAATTAAGACATTTCTTGTTTAACTAAATCCATACTTTTGCGAATAATGGACTGTATCTCCGTTTTAGACGGATCTATATATTCACACAACGCAAAATCTTCCGAATCCACTTCATAAATACCAAGCGCTTCCATAGCCTCTATATCTTCTGTTATACAAGCCTTGATAAGTTGCATTGGATAAATATCCATCGGCAGAACTTTCTCGTATTGACCTGTAAAAATCAACGCACGATGTCCGCCATGATAATTGGTGTCCAACACATATTTTTTGTCCGGCATCATCCATGAAAAGAACGAACGCCAAAAACTGAATTTACGGAATCCCGGCATAGCCCAACCTGCAAATTCATAAGAATCTCCTTCGGGAATAACGCTAATCAAATGATCGTAGAAACCCAAATAACCGTCTTGTGCAATTTTCTTTCCGGTAAGGACGTTTCCTGTAATGAAACGAGGATGTGCCGCGTCAATCAAATTCTCTTCAACCAACGATTTGATGCTTGCTCCTGCAATGATTTTGTGATACCCCGTGCGTTTGAGTTCAGAACCCGCCAAAGCCACGATTTTCGTGGCATCCAGATGGCCTTCCGTAAACAAACGGCCAATGATAATTACATCCTGCGGATTCACAAACCAAACCACTTCGCCTTTATTTATCGGATCAATGTGATGAATTTGCACACCGACATTTCCAGCCGGATGTTTTCCCGAAAAAGTATTTATCTCCACATTTTTTGTGGATAAAAACACATCTTCATGATTTAAATTCTCGTGTACATTCAAATGCACTTTGCCATCGGTTAATTTGCCCAATGCATCCACTCCAGCTTGAAAATTCTGTTTGCATCCATGCGCAGCAAAATCGTAATCGGCTCCCATCGGAGCTGTGTCAAAAGCTGAAATAACAACCATTTTTGGTTGGTCATCAGGATTGGCCACAACGTTGTACGGACGTTGACGGATCATCGCCCACAACCCGCTTTCCAATAATTTTGAGGTAACTTGTTGCTTAGACAGTTCGGCCGGTACTGCTTTCCCGAAATCTATGTATTGAATTTGTTCGTCGGGCATAATCCGGATTTCTTCTATGACCCGCTTCTCGCCGCGAACAATTGCTGAAATCACACCGCTAACCGGAGACGTAATTTTAATGCGTTCGTCAGCTTTATCGTAAAATAGAGGCGTTCCGGCTTTGACCGCTGCACCTTCTTCTACCAAAAGTTTCGGTCGCATTCCATAGAAATCGGTCGGTTTAACCGCATACGACTCCACTTGAACCAAGGACGCCATTAACGATTTATCCGCTTCGCCTTCGATACGGATAGTAAACCCTCGTTTTAAACGTATTTCTTTTGACATGGTTATATATGTTCGTTATGAAATAAAGTTGCAAAGATACAAAAAAAAAATCGAAACACAAACATTTCGATTTTTTTTATTTTTTATTTCAATCCACGGTTCCTTAACAACGCTTCCGGATTAGGTTCTTGACCTCGAAATTGCTTATACAACTCCATCGGATCCACTGTTCCACCTTTGGAAAGCACCGTTTCACGGAAACGTTTGGCCACGTCCTGGTTGTAAATATCGCCGGTTTCAACAAAAGCCTCAAAAGCATCTGCATCCAACACTTCGGCCCAAATATAACTGTAATACCCCATGGCATAGCCGCCGCCAAAGATATGGGTGAAATAAGTCGAGCGGTATCTCGGAATGATTTTGTCGGTCAACTTAATTTTTCCCATCGCTTCTTTTTCAAATTCGGCAGTGTTTTGTTCGGCCTCGTCGGTCAAGGTGTACCAATAATAATCCAGCAAAGCAGCAGCTAAAAATTCCGTTGTTGCAAAGCCTTGATTGAATTTGCTTGCACGTTCCATTTTCTCAATTAACGTATCCGGAACGATTTCGCCGGTCTCATAATGCTTGGCATACGTTTTCAGCACTTCGGGATTGAGCGCCCAATTCTCCATAACTTGCGAAGGAAGTTCTACAAAGTCGCGCTTCACATTGGTTCCGGCCAAACTGCGGTATTTGCATTTGCTCAACATGCCGTGCAAGGCATGTCCGAATTCGTGAAACAACGTTTCCGTTTCGTCAATCGACAACAAGGCCGGTTTGCCACCTGTCGGAGGCGTAAAATTACACACGTTAATCACAATCGGCATCACATTATTATCCGAATAGCCCGATTGCTCACGAAGATTTGTCATCCATGCGCCTTGGCGTTTGCTCGCACGCGGATGATAATCGGCAATGAAAACAGCCAACTCTGTGCCGTCGGCATCTTTCACTATATAGGCTTTGTTTTCGTCGTTGTTGAATCTCGGAATGTCGAAACGCTCCTCGTATTGCAAGCCCCAAAGTTTGGTTGTTAAATCAAAACAGCCTTTCACTACATTTTCCAATTGCAAATATTCGCTAAATTCGGTTTCATCGAAATTGTATTTCGATTTCTTCACTTTTTCGGCATAATACCACCAATCCCAAGGTGCAAGTTTAAATCCGCCTTTTTCGGCATCAATCATGGCTTGCAATTCTTTCGCTTCTTTATCGGTTACGATTTGTGTAGGCGCCCACAAACCATCCAAGAATGTTTTCACGGCTTCCGGTGTTTTAGCCATACGGTCGTCCAAAATAAAACCGGCTGCAGTTTCAAAGCCAAAGATTTTTGCTTTTTTCAATTCGAGTGAAGCAATTTTGGCAGCTATCTTTTTATTGTCGTTAGCATCGTTATTATTACCTTTGTTGGCATAACCCTCAAACATTTTTTGGCGCAAATCACGATTGTCGGCATACGTCAAAAAGGGCACACGGCTCGGTTGGTCGAGCGTAAACAGCCATTTGCCTTCTTGGCCTTCTGTTTTGGCTAATTCTGCCGCCGCTGCGATAGAACCTTCCGGAAGTCCGGCCAAATCAGCTTCTTTGTCCACCGTCAAGCGGAAGGCGTTGTTGTCGTTTTGTGCATTCTTTGAGTATTCTGTGCTCAACAGCGACAATTCTTCGTTGATTTTCATTAAATCGGCTTTCGCTTGTTCGTCCAGATTGGCGCCACCACGAACAAAGTTCTTGTAGATTTTTTCGAGCAACATAGCATCTTCACCTTGCAAGTTAAGGCTTTCCTTGTTGTCGTAAACGGCTTTAATTCGATTGAACAACTTCGGGCTCATCGCAATTTCGTCGCTATGTTTAGATAGCGCAGGCGCAATTTCCGCTTCAAGCGCCAACAAGCTATCCGTGCGGTCAGAGCTTATCAACGCAAAGAATGTCATAGCAACACGTTCGAGGAATAATCCCGAAGCGTCAAACGCCACGATAGTGTTTTCAAACGTAGGCTCATCGGCATTGTTCACGATGGCCTCAATTTCGGCTTTGTGGCGTTTCATACCTTCGTCGAAAGCCGGTCGGTAATGTTCAAATTTGATTTGAGAAAAGGGTTGAACACCATAAGGAGTGTCCCATTGTTCCGCAAAAAACGGATTTTTAGAATTGTTGTTGCATGCGCTCATAATAGTCATGATGGCAATGGTAAGAATTGTTAACTTTTTCATGGTTTTGTGATTTATAGACTGCAAAGATACAAAAAATAATTGAATTGTATATATTTTTAATCGTTATTGTATGGGCGCGATTAACCGAAGTACGAAGTGCGAGCTCGGCAAAGCCAATCGCGCCCATACAATGATTATTCCGTCTCCTCTTTCTTCTTCGCCGCGGCAGCGATGCCTTTGCGTTGTGCAAGAATGTTGTTAAACCGCTCGATGATGGGGTTGAAGGCCACCATCATGTCGTTGGCAAAAACATCGTCGGGCTGCACGAGGTACATCGCCTCGATGAGTTCCGTGATTTCGCGATAAGCGGTATCCACCTGTTGGCGCACTTGTTTCAGCACGTTGCTGTCTTGCGTGGACGTTTCCCGGTAACGGTCTTTCATCAATTCATCATACGCCTTGTTGGCTTCTTCCAGTTGCGGTATCCACTCTTCCACGCCTACGAGTTTGGCGCTGCCAAAATACACGCCTTTAAGCTCTTGCAAGAGGTTTGTGATGGCCGAAGTTTCTTCGTTCGATGGCTTTGCAGCCAAATTTCCGTAGGTGTCGAACAAAATTTTGAGCTTCCGCGAGGCCTCTACCACTTCGGAATTGAAGTGATTGGCGGCCGAAAGGCTCGTGTCCACGATGCCTCGAAAGAGCATATCCCGACGTTTGTCGGCATCCAAAATAGGCTCAGAGATAGCACTTTTCGTAATCTTTTTGAGGCTGCCATCCTCTTGTTGGCCGAGCAAAACGTAGTCGGCATACTTCTTTTTCAACGCCGGAAGGACTTC
>JAITVC010000265.1 GCA_031286005.1 Bacteroidales bacterium | reverse complement strand
CCTACTGATTATATGTTTGGCCATTGGTCTTTCGTTTACCTTGTTCTTAGTTAAAAGCGGAGTGTTATGATAGCGGTTGATATTTTGTTAGATGCACTTTTTGCAGCCATTGCCGGAATAGGCTTTGGCGCAATATCCAATCCGCCCCGAAGGGCTTTCGCAGGCATTGCCTTATTGGCTGCGGTAGGACACGCTGCTCGGTATAGCCTAATGACGTATTTTGGAGCCGAAATCGCTTCGGCATCGTTTGTGGCAGCATGTATAATAAGTTTTGGCGGAGTATGGTTGGCGAAGAAAGTACATGTCCCAACAACCGTTCTGTGCATACCCGCCGTATTGCCCATGATTCCCGGAAAGTTTGCCTACGATATGGTGTTTTCTCTGATTATGTTTTTGAAAGCCATGGATAATCCCGAAGAAAAAGTGAAGTACATGAATATGCTCTTTTCCAACACCATCGTTACAACAACAGTCATTTTCTTATTAGCCGTAGGAATTACCTTCCCGATGCTTTTATTCCCCAAACGAACATCATCCATGACCCGGCGTAAAAACAGAGCTAAATAAGCATGACAAGATGCCATTATTTACCCTTTTAATTCTTAATTTTTAATTCCCCACAATCCGTGTCCCGCACCCAGAGTTCCCCAACTGCCCCGCTTCCGTAATCACACATTCCGTTCCGCCGTTCTCCACAAAATAAATACCCGCCCGAACTTTCGGCGCCATAGAGCCTTCCGTAAAATGCCCCTCGGCCAAATACTGTTTCGCTTCAGCAACCGTAATCACGTCAAGCGCCCGCTCATTAGGTTTGCGGAAATTAATATAGACTTTTGGAACATCGGTTAGGATATAAAACTCGTTGGCTTTCATTTCCACCGCCGCCAAAGCCGATGCCAAATCTTTATCGATAACAGCTTCCACACCCTTCAAATCAGTGCCGTTTTTAACCACCGGAATCCCGCCACCGCCACACGTGATAACAATATAACCCTCTTTCGCCAAACGCTGCACAACGTCAATATTACAGATATGAAGCGGCATAGGTGAGGCCACCACTTTGCGCCAGCCGTTACCTTTTGGGTCTTCGGCAAAAACAGCGCCGGTTTCGGCAGCATATTGATCGGCTTCCGCTTTCGTATAGTAGGGGCCAACAGGCTTGGTAGGCTTAGAAAAAGCAGGGTCATGTTCATCAACAGCAACCTGCGTAACCAAAGTAATCACCGGTTTGGCGATAGTTTCCTTAGCAAAAATCTTCCTAAACGCCATTTCAATCAAATACCCGATAGAGCCTTGCGTTTCAGCCACACAAAGATCCATAGGCATAGCCTCAATATTGTAAACTTTTTTGCCAGCCTCATGTTGAAGCATCACATTGCCCACTTGCGGGCCGTTGCCATGCCCAATCACAATGTCGTAATCACGTTTATAAAGTTCGTTGAGCGACAAACACGTGTCCATCACATTTTGCAGTTGATCTTGGTAAGTGCCTTTTTGGCCGCTACGCAGCAAAGCGTTTCCTCCAAAAGCTACCATGGCGAGTTTTTTCATAAGCCTGTTTGGTTAAAGTGTTAGATTTTGAGCACAAAGGTACAAAAAAAATAAAAAAAGGACAACGAATAGGCAATATTTTTTTTGCCATTACTCACTTTCCGGAAATAAGTTTCATTTGAAGTCCACAAAAACAAAAATTTCTTTACCACTTTTGTCGTCCAATGTAGCCACCAATTCTTTTAATTTACCGCTTAATCTATTATCCTTAAACTACTCAAATCGGATTTGCCGATGATAAAGCGTTCTTTGGTGGTTTGATACGCCATAATAGCCAAATTCAAGGCTTCTTCGGCACTTTGAATCAAATCTTGTTGAATGTTGAAATCATTTACCGTCATAATGATGTCCTGTTCAAGCGTGGTAACACGTTGCTCTACGGAAATCTTCGTTACATTCAAATTGTTCGTAGCCATATTGGCACGCCCTTTCCGCACGCCCCAATCCACAATCGGAATCGTCAAACCAACACGAACAACATCCTGTTGAAGCGGATTTTGATACGCCGCCGAGAAATCCGTGGCCGCTTGGTTAAACCCAACACTGGCCGAAAAGTTAGCCTCAAAACTCGATGTCTTTTTAGTCCGTTCCACTTCCCGTTCGGCTTCCATCAACTCTTGTTTATCCGCCAAAAAGTTAGGATTATTTTGTCGGGCGTGATCCAAAGCCGATTCGGGCGAAATAAGCATACTCTCCGGTCGTCCGGGAAGTTGCAACCTCACATGGGTTTGTTGGTCTAAATTCAGAAAAGAAACCATGCTGAACATCGCACGTTTAAGACTGCTTTCAGCGCTTTTTAGCGCATTTTATCGTCATTGAAATCGAAGTTTAAATCATCCGGAGTAATAAAACGCTTGGAACTGATTTCAATAATGCTACTAAAGCAACAGTAAAAACAGAAAAATCAAACAAAGTTCAAAAGCACAACTCAAAACCTCGCAGCATCAAAGAACTTGAAGAAATTTCAGCAGCAATAAACAGATTAAGTGGCGGCAACTACCATTTAATGGATTTCAGTCTCCGAAAAATCATTGCAAACAACAATGCTCTAATCTGTTTCGGATATTCCAAAAACGAAATCGAAAAAAAAGGATTCGATTTTTTCAAAGACATTTTAGATGAAAACGAATTTACTTGGCTGCAACAAGTCTATTCCGCAAGTTTCCAAGTATTCCTCAATTTTTCAAAAAACGAACGAATGCATCTGATGTTATCACTTGATTTGACCGTAAAAAACAAGGATGGAACCAGTTTTATTTTACTTTATAAAATCACGCCGTTCAAACTATGCGAGCACGGCAAACTTTGGATAGGATTATGCAAAATTTCCATTTCAGCAGCCCGAAAAATGGATTATACAGCAACAATTACCAACACGCTAACAGGCAGAAAATACGATTTCAAAAACAACTCATTTCAGTTAAGAAATGACGATGACGCATTAACGCCCGAAGATGAACAAATAATAATGTTTTTAATACAAGGGATGGAAGATACCGAAATGTGCAAAAAACTCAATTTAAGTAAAGACCAACTCAAACGAACAAAACAAAAAATATACAAAA
>JAITVC010000263.1 GCA_031286005.1 Bacteroidales bacterium | reverse complement strand
GATTATTTGTTGTATTGCGTTCGCCTTGAATGGGCGATACTGAAATTTGGTAACGTTGAACACCTATTTTTGCAGCTTTTTCAAAGCATTCTACCGTTTCAAAGAATGACGGTTTATCTATCGAAATGTTTTTTGTGAAGACTGTTTTCCCTTCGGTTTGAATGGTCAAAACGGCATTGGTATTGGCGCATTGTGTGGCTCGCAACTCAATACTAATGGGGAACTGATTGCCCAAATAGGCATATTTGTTGTGATTTACACTATGAATCCGGATATCTTTGTATTCAGCCGTATCGCCCAAAGCAACCGTGAATACCGATATTTTTAGATTTTCGGCAGATTGCAACGGATGTTCCCCCGCTGTATAAATGCCATCGGAAGCCAATACTACGGCCGCTAAATTTCGTCCGTAGAATTGCGATTTGAGCTGTGTTAACGCATTGGCGATATGGGTTTGCTTCTCATTATAGACGATGTCGTTGGTTGCGGATATGTCTTGGCCAAACGTCATGCGTTCAATTTGAAACTTATCTTCCAAATGATTTGAAAAGTCAGCCCATTGCGAAAGCCATTGCGGATTGTCTTTCGAGAAACCGAGTGATTCGCTGTTGTCGTGAAGCAGAACGACGATCGGCTTTTCTGTTCGGCGCCGTTCGACTTTCAACAAAAAAGCCAATAACAAAAAGCTAATCAAGAAAACAGACAGAAAGCGTAAACCCGCCAACAGCCAACGCTTCCGTGTATCAAATCCGTCTTTTTTGAATTTGTAATATAAAATGCCCGCAACTAATAATCCCGCTATGATGCAGAATAGCGTGTACCAAATAGGGGTGTTGGATATTAGAGACACTATTCACTTTGTTTACATATTCATTCCCCCACAAACATGAATTGTCTGTCCGGTTACATAAGACGACAATTCCGATGCGAGGAATATGCAAATATTAGCCACATCTTCCGGTGTGCCGCCACGTTTCAACGGAATTTTGTCGGCCCATGCTTTGCGAACGTCTTCGGGCAGTTGGCCGGTCATTTCGGTAATGATGAAACCCGGAGCGATGGCGTTGCAACGGATATTGCGCGAACCGACTTCTTTGGCAAATGATTTTGTGAAACCGATAATACCGGCTTTCGATGCGGAATAGTTGGTTTGGCCTGCGTTGCCGGAAACACCGACTACCGAACTCATATTGATGATACTTCCCGAACGTTGTTTAAGCATCGTGCCTTGAACGGCTTTGGTGAAGTTGAACACCGATTTCAGATTTACGTTGATAACGGCATCCCATTGTTCCTCGGTCATTTTCATCAACAGGGTGTCTTTTGTTATACCGGCGTTGTTTACCAAAATATCAATGGCGCCGAAATCGGCTAAAATGTCTACAACCACGCGTTCGGTATCGGTGTAGTTTGCAGCGTTAGAAGCGTAGGCTTTAGCTTTTACGCCGAGCGCTTTAAGTTCATTTTCGGTTGCTTTGGCGTTGTCGTCATAATTCAAATCGGTGAATGCAATATTTGCACCTTCTTTTGCATAAGCGATTGCAATAGCTTTTCCAATGCCTCGTGCGGCTCCTGTGATAACGGCGATTTTGCCTTCTAATAATTTACTCATAAATGTTTAATCGTTTAAATGATAAAATAGGTTGCAAAGATACAAAAAAATTAATAATTAAAAATTAAAAATTAAAAGAGAGTGCAAATTAATTGTATCTTTATTGCTGTGTGATTTCTAAATTGCGTATGCTGCTCTTGAAATTACCGGCCTTTTCTAATGGGAATACTAACGTTTGAATATAGTTTATGGATGCTTTTCCTTCGTTAAACCAAATCTTTTTATTGTAATCGCCCGGTATGAGGCGGTCGTTCACATAAAGTCGGGTTTCCTTGTTATTCCCGCAAATCTTTATACGAGCGGTTTCGCCCGGACGGATGCTGTAATTAAACGTGTTTAAATACCCTTCACGGGCAAAACCAACCATCCCTTTTATGGGGTCGCTCAAGTAGAAAACAGCATGAGGCGAACGGAACAACTCGGTTCCCGGCGCTTCCTCTGCTCCGGTAATCTCAAAACTGACTGTATAACCGTAGCCGATTTCCTTGTATCCGGTTTCATCGCCCGGATTTAATACCGGTTTTTTGTAAACAGGTTCTTGAATTTCCCTTGATACTGCCGTTTTTATACGTCCGGCTTGGTTTACGCCGGGCGCTTCGCTTAGTTTTTGGCGTTCGGTGTTAAAGGTCTCAAAAGGAAATTGCGGATTTTTCCCTGTCCACATTTTGACGGCTAAGGTTTGCATGGCCGGATACGCACGGTCGTGTATATCTTTTGTTGAAATACCATTCCCCACATGGTCGTTCCACACAGCAAACATACCGCCTTTGATGGACGGGTGCTTTTCATCAAAAACTTTTTTTCCAATTACGGCAGGCGTCCATTCGTTGTATAATCTTTGCGTATTTAAATAATCGTAGTAATATCCGGCATTGGGCACGATGTAGAGCCACCCGTCGGGAATACTCACCACATCAAACCCCTCTTGAATCATGGTATCCGGTTGAGCATACGCATTGTGCCACACCCACATGAGTACACTGTCGGAGCGAACCGGTGTTTCCCCTTTGGCATGGGTCAACGCACCCCAAATGCAGGCTTGCTTGCCAAATCCTTGTATATAGTTGATGTAATAATCCGTAAAATAGCGAAATTTTTCCACCACTTCCGGTTTTTTGTTGGAATACTCGTCGGTTCCGATATGCACCCGTTTCCCCCTAAAAACCGGACTTTCGCCATCCAAGTATTCTTTGAACAGGGTGTCTAAAAGTCGGTATGTTTGCGGAGCAAAGAGGTCTAAATGGTCGCTGCCGTATTCTTTGCTGTCCAACAGAGAATCGTATTGGACAAATGCGAGGGAGTGAGCGGGCACGTCAATTTCGGGGATGATTTCAACAAAATAGCGTTCGGCCAATTGTTGAAGTCCGATAAATTCCTTTTTGGAGTAGGAGCCATCCCGTGCTGTTAGGCCGGGAAACTTTTCGGATTCGAGCCGGAAAGCAGCGTATGTTTTCTGCCAATCGTTCTCGAAAAATTGTTTAAATCCATTATCGTTTAAGTGAATTTGAAAGGTCTTCATCTTGTAATAGGCCATGATTTTGACGTAGTCTTCCAAAAACGGAAGCGGTATAAATTTGCGTCCGCAGTCGAGCATAAAGCCCCGCAGTTCGTAATCGGGGAAGTCTGTAATTTCGCCGCAGGGTAGTAGTCCATCGTTGTTTTGTTCCGTCATTTGCAGCAGGGTACGGGTTGCCCAAAAGATTCCGGTAGGCGTATTGGCGGTAACGGTTATTTTAGTATCAATACGGATGCGGTAGCCTTCTTTGCCTAATTTCTTGTCTTTAATGAGTTGCAAAACGATTTCTCCTTGATTGGCTCGTCCATTGCCGGGTAGGGCTTCACGACCGAACATGTCTTGATAGTCGCGAGAGAATAGGGTAGCGATGTCTGCCAACTTCTCGCTGCCGGAAGCAGTAACAATTTTCAGCGGTGTGGCCGGACGAAACTGTCCTTTTCCAGCCTTCCATTCTTTGAGTTCGGGAATAACAAAAGGTTTGGTAAGATTGGGCTCCTGAGCAAACGCAGGAAGTTGCCAAAGGCATAAACAGAGCAAGAGGTATTTAAGCATGTTCATCTGAAATTGTTTTTAATTAGTGATTTTATTGATATGATTTGTGTGCAAAGATACGAAAAAATTATGAATAGTTTAGAAACGTCAACAATTCAAATGCAAAACGCAGCATACAGAGGTACTGATTTTATTCTGTTTTCAAAGCCGAAATTTTTGGCTGAAATGCGAATGGAATATGGTGGCTTGAACTTTTCTACATATACGCCTAAACTTTTTGAGCCGACATTACGACCCGATTTTACTTCAATCGGAATAATTCCGTCGGCGAGATTTGCCACCATATCAATTTC
>JAITVC010000259.1 GCA_031286005.1 Bacteroidales bacterium | reverse complement strand
CCCAACAAGAGCCACAGAAACTCTGGATTCAGAAATGAAATGCTATCAATCGTTTGAAAAGCAGTACGGCCATCAGTAAAACCATTATCTTACTTACCGACGGTGTTAACAATATGGGTTCTATCGCACCATTGAGTGCATCGGAGATTGCCACCGTATACAACATTCGAGTGTATACCATTGGCGTTGGCACGCACGGCACGGCCCCCTACCCTTTTCAAACGCCATTCGGCAAGCAATATCAAAATGTGGAAGTGCAACTTGATGAGCCAATGCTAAAAGAAATGGCCGAAACCACCGGCGGGCAATATTTCCGTGCCACGAATAAAAATACCTTAAAAACCATTTTCGACGAGATCGACCAGATGGAAAAGACCAAGATTGAGGTGTTGAATTATGAGCGCAAACACGAAGAATTTAAACTCTTGCTGTGGATTGCACTCGGTTTGTTCCTGATTGAATTAGGGTTGTCGTATTCTGTTTTAAAATCTATTCCATAAGCTATGTTCCAGTTTGAAACTTATACTATACTATTTGGGTTGCTGCTGATTCCTGTGTTTGTTTTGCTTTTTGCAGCCTTTCTTTATCGCAAGAAGCAACATTTAAACGCTTTCGCAGAATGGGCACTGATGCAACGCTTGGCACCGTTGTATTCTCGCAGCAAATATATTTTGAAATTCACGCTATTGATTTCTGCTTTGGCTTTGTTAATCGTATGTATAGCCAATCCGTTGTTAGGCTCCAAAGTAGAAAAGGTACAACGCAGCGGTGTGGACTTGATGATTTGCTTGGATATTTCCAACAGTATGAATGCCGAAGATATTCAGCCCAGCCGCTTGAAACGCTCGAAGCAAGCCATCAATCGGTTGTTGGACAAATTGCAAAGCGACCGTATCGGCATTGTTGTTTTTGCCGGAACTGCACACACGCAATTGCCATTGACGAGCGATTATGGCGCTGCCAAAATGTTTATCGATGTGATTTCTACGGAAGACATGCAAGCACAAGGCACGGCCATTGGCGCCGCAATTGACATGGCCTCAAGCGCCTTTGAGGATGATAACTCCCAGAAGAAGAACAAAGCCATCATCGTAATCAGCGATGGCGAAGACCACGAAGAATCTGCCATTGAGGCCGCAAAGAATGCAAACGACAACGGTATTATGGTAAACACCATCGGCATGGGATTGCCCGAAGGTGCGCCTATTCCGCAGTTTAACGAAAACCGTATGATTGGTTACAAACAAGATCGACAAGGACAAATGGTACTCACCAAACTGAACGAGCAAATGTTGAGCGAAATAGCCACCGCAGGCGGCGGTTATTATGTGGGTGCCAACAATGCTTCGAGCGGCGTTGAAACACTGTTTGAGAAAATCGAAACATTGGATAAGAAAACCTTTGACACACGGAACTTCTCGGATTATGAAACTCGCTTTCAATACGTGTTGGCAGTAGTTATCATCCTACTTCTTTTGGAAATCTTTATCTACCAAAAGAAAAATAAATTCTTTAATCATCGTAATCTGTTTGAACTGAAATAATCATGAAAACGATTCTATTTATAGCTGTTTTATTGGGGTTATCGCCGGTTGCAATGGCGCAAAAGCCTCTCAAAAGTTTCCGTGAAGGAAACAAACTGTATCAAGACAAAAAGTATGAAGAGGCCGGAATTAGTTATATGAAAGGCCTTGAAGCCGACAGTATGGATGCTCGTGGACTTTACAACATGGCAAATACCATCTATAAACTCGGCGAATACGAGCAATCTGCGGAAGCATACAATAAACTATTGAGCACCGAGCAATTCAGCAAACAGTTGTCTAAATCGCAAAAGGCAGATGCATTTCACAACTTGGGCAATGCCTCTATTCAGAAAGAAGATTACGAAAACGGCATTAAGGCCTACAAAGAAGCCTTAAAGTTGAAACCCAACGATGCGGCCACCAAATACAATTTGGCCTACGCCCTGCAAAAGATGCAGCAACAACAACAGCAGAATCAGCAAAACCAAGATCAGAATCAAGATAAAAAGGATCAGAAAGATCAACAAAAGCAACAACAACAGCAGCCAAAAGATCAGCAACAGAATAAGGATCAAAAGCAGCAGCAACAACCCCAACAGCCGCAGGATAAAATCAAGAAAAGCGATGCCGAACGGATGCTAAACGCCATGGATAAACAAGAAAAGAACACGCTTGAGAAGAAGAAGAAAATCAAAGTGGAACAACGTGTAAGAACCGATAAAGACTGGTAGAATGCGCTATATTTGGATTGTCATATTAAACCTCTTTTTCATCGCTGCGCAAGCGCAAGACGATTATACCTTTGAAGTAAAAACACCTACACAAGTAGCCGTAGGTCAAGTGTTCGACATTCAATTTGTGATTAGCACTTCGCAAGGCGGCATTGAGGCCACCAGCCCGAAGTTTCCGGCGTTTAAAGGATTAGATGTTCACTTTGGGCCATCTCAAACGCAATCGTCGAGCACCACGATTATCAATGGTCGCCGGTCGCAAAGCGTTTCATTGATTCTGTATTATCGGGTTTCGGCACCCAAGGCCGGTATGATTAACTTTGGCCCCGCAAGCATCGATATAGCCGGGAAAACCTACAAAACGCAAGGTGTCTCCATTCAAGTGTCGAAGACTGCACCGGCGCAACAGCAGCAAGGCGGACGGCAAAGGACTTATTCCGGACAGGCCCAACAGTCCGCCACGCCTACCAAGATTACCGACAAAGAAGTAAACATCAAAGCCGTTGCCAACAAATACAGCCCTTACGAAGGAGAGGAAGTGCTATTGACCCACACGCTCAATACAAACATCAACATCAGGCAATACAATATCCACAAACAACCGTCCAACCAAGGCTTTTGGTCGGAGATACTTCAGAACAATGCCAAGCCTGTGCAACATGGCAACTCGATTTCCTTACTGCTGGAAAAGGCTTTGATTTATCCGCAACACAGCGGGAAGATGACCGTTGACCCTCTCGAAATTGAAATCATTGCACAAATCAGGAATCAACAACGCTCGAACGACCCGTTTGAGGATTTCTTTGGCAGCATGTTTGGATCCGTGCAACAAGTGCAGCACACAGTGCGCTCGAATCGCATCACGTTTAACGTGAAACCTCTTCCCGAAAAGGGCAAACCGGAAAGTTTTAAGGGCAATGTAGGCCGTTTCACCTTTAAATCGGACATTGACAAAACAACTCTCAAAGCCAACGAGGCCCTAACCATCAGCATCACCATCGGCGGACACGGAAACCTCAAACACATTGAAGCACCTACGGTGGTGTTCCCTACCGACTTTGAAGTATACGAGCCGCAAGAAACCGACCACATTCAAGTCAGCGAAAGCGGCATGAGCGGAAGCAAGACGTTTGAGTTTCTGGCCATCCCCAGAACGCAGGGCAGCTACACGATTCCGCCGATTGCATTCTCGTATTTCGACCCCGTGCAAAAGAAATATATCGAACATCAAACCGACGAATACAAGATTACCGTTACCAAAGGCGATGAGCGATTTGCTGCCACCGCCAAAGGTTCCAATTCCGACAACCCATACCTCAACCGCGATATTGAATTTATCCAAGCACGCACCTCGGCTTTGCAACCTATCAACCATAAATTCCTATTCTCTACCCTATTTTGGGTCTTATTCGCACTGCCGTTCGGGATGTTTGGCGGATTCTTGATGGTGCGCAAGCAGTTGGATATTCGCAACGCCGATGTGGTGGGATTGCGCAACAAACGTGCGTTCAAAGAAGCCAAGAAGAATTTGCGCAAAGCCGAAAAGTTCATGCTTGAACACAATCAAAATGCGTTCTACATCGAGATTTCGCAAGCCCTGTGGGGATTCTTGAGCAAGAAGTTCAACATTCCCGTAGCGGAACTATCCATTGAAACCGTGCATCAAACCCTGTTGGGTAAGAATATCCAAACTGAGCATATCGACGCCTTCCTAAAAGCCCTTGAAAACTGTGAATTCGCAAGGTTTGCACCCAATGGTGCTTCGGCACAATCCATGCAGGAGGTTTATGATGAAGCGTTGGCCGTGATTAGTTCCATTGTGCGACACCTAAGTGAGTAATTATGAATTATGAATTATGAGTTATGAATTATGAATTAAAAATTAAAAGGATAGTTTGTTTTATAATTGCCATGCTTCTTATGGTTCAAATGTTTGGCAAAACCACCTTTGAGCAAGGCAACGATTTCTATGCTGCGGAGAATTACAAGCAGGCGGCGGCAAGCTATTTAACTGTGGTGAAATCGGGGTTTGTGTCGCCGGAACTGTACTACAATTTAGGAAATTCCTATTTTCGGTTGGGCGATTATCCGCACGCTATCCTGTATTACGAAAAAGCCAAACGCCTATCGCCGAAAGACCCCGACTTGCTGATGAATTTAGGCATTGCCAAAACCAAAATCGCCGATAAATTCGAGACACTGCCCGACATCTTTTTTGTGCATTGGTGGAAAGTATTCACAGGACTATTCTCACGAGATGCGT
>JAITVC010000051.1 GCA_031286005.1 Bacteroidales bacterium | reverse complement strand
CTAATTGGGTGTTTTATACGGGGAATGCGGTTACATTCCCAACAGGGCGTGCGCTTATCAAGGGTGTTTGGTTGCCAATTTATACAGATAGAAATGGCTCTCGGATGCCGAATTACCATCGTTTGGATGTGTCGTTTATGATAAAAAGCAAGCCTAATCCCGACCGAAAGTGGAGCTACGATTGGTCGTTTGGCCTCTATAATGCCTATAATCAACACAACCCTTGGATGATTAATTTTAAGCAGGATGAAGTGAACCCATCGCGGACATTTGCGGAGAAGACTTATTTGTTTGGGGTGATTCCGTCGGTAACTTTTAATTTTAAGTTTTAATGATACTGTTTTTAAAAATACTAAATAGTCAATGGTTAAAGGTTAACGGTAAAAGATTTTTTACCTTTTGCCTTTTACCCTTTACCCTTTATTTTTCTTCGTGTACAGAAGAAATCAAACTCGACCTAAACGATTCCGATGTTCGTTTGGTTGTGGATGGCGGTATTGGGATGGATGTGGGGGTGCATACGGTCAGGCTTTCTAAAACGATGAGTTATTTTAGTACGGATATGACGGTGCCATACGTGTCGGGTGCTGTGGTTACGATTACGGAGTTTGACAGGATGAAAGAGGCTACGGGCAATGTGTTTGAGCTGAATGAGAATCCGGGCAAACCGGGGCATTACGAAACAGAGTCAACAGTTTTTGGGAAACAGGGTTATACGTATCGGTTGGATGTTTCTAATGTGGAGGTTGGCGGTCATGTGACTTATTCTGCGGAAGCGTTTTTTCCGTATATTGCCGATAAGATTGATTCGGTGAGGCCATTTTGGGGACCTAATTTATTTGGAGTAATGTTTGGCTTTGAATTGGATAGTACGGACATTCACACCGGTTGGAATTTGTGCTTCTGGGCACAAGATCCGCCTACGCGGGAATATTATGTTTTTATTCCTTACCAAAATGGTGTGGCGTTGAATGATACGTTGACGAATTTTTTTATGATGGATGATGGGATGATTTCGGAGGCGGGCATTGGTTTGGATGGTTTGCCTATTGAGTTTATTTCGGATAGTTCGTGGGTAAAGATTAAGGAGGGGGATACGTTGGGGTTGGAAATTCGGAGTATTTCGGAGGATTATTATCGGTATATTAACGAGTTTAATACGGTTTATCAAGGAGCTAATCCGATGTTTGGGGGGGCTCCGGCAAATGTTCGGGGGAATGTGAGTAATGGGGCTATCGGGTATTTTTGGGCGTATGGTAATCGGAAGGCGTTTGGGATTGCGAGCCGAAGGAATTTGCCGCCGGAGTGGGTTTTTGGATATGATGAGGCCGTAGGGGGGAATTAGGAATTAAAAATTAAAAGTTTTTTGTCAATACCTTTTTTGGGGGAGAAAAGAATGGCGACTTTATCGTTATTCTTTGTTGTTCTTATTATTGATAAATCATAATTTTTTAGTATCTTTGCACCATGATAAAATCAGAACTTATAGATTATCTCGCATCGGATGGGGCAGAATTGTTTGAGAAGGCTAAACGAATCAAGGCTGCAACGGTGGGGAATAAGGTTTATTTACGGGGGTTGATTGAATATTCCAATCGGTGTGTGAAGAATTGCTATTATTGCGGGATTAGGGCGGGCAATAGTAAGGTGGTGCGTTATGAGATGGATGATGCGAGTGTGTTGGAGGCGGTAAAGTATGCGCATGATAGGAATTTCGGCTCGATTGTGTTGCAGTCGGGCGAGCGGCAAAGTCGGGAATTTACCTTGCATATTGAGGCTTTGCTCAAACAAATCATGCACATCACGAACAACGAGATGGGCATTACATTGTCGTTGGGCGAGCAGGATGAAGACACATTTAAACGTTGGCGTGATGCGGGCGCAAAGCGCTATCTGTTGCGTATCGAGGCTTCAAATAAGGCCTTGTATAATCAATTGCATCCGCAAAGTCAGCCTTATGACGAGCGTTTGAAGTGTTTGGAATTGTTGAAAAATCTGAATTATCAAGTGGGTACGGGTGTGATGATTGGTTTGCCGTTTCAAACGTTGGAACATTTGGCGGAAGATTTGTTGTTTTTCCGAATGATGGATATTGATATGGTGGGGATGGGGCCGTATATAGAACATGTGGATACGCCTTTGTACACGATGAATGCGGCGATACATTACACGCCGGAACAACGGTTGGATTTGGGTTTGAAGATGGTGGCGTTGTTGCGGGTGATGATGCCGAACATCAATATTGCGGCTACTACGGCGTTGCAAACGTTAGACCCGCTTGGCCGCGAAAAAGCGATTGAAATTGGTGCGAATGTGATTATGCCTAATCTGACACCTATTCCGTATCGTGAGAATTATTTTCTTTATGACGGTAAACCGATTGTTGACGATACGTTTGATGATACGATTGCCGCTTTGGAAACCCGATTAGCCAATATTGGCGCAGAAATCGGCTACAATCTTCACGGCGACTCCCTGCATTTCAAAAACAAACATTAGATAGGCTACCATATATATACGCCTATCATTCGTAATTCGTAATTTGTAATTTTTATGACCGAGCAAGACCAGCAAGAGCAAGAAAAGAAAGAAATCCTTCACCGCTATCAGGCTATCCTTAAAGCGTTCAAATCGCCTTTGGAAGATGACGATTTACAAATGATTCGCAAGGCCTTTGAATTGGCGGTGAGCGCCCATAGCGACATGCGTCGGAAAAGCGGCGAGCCGTATATTTATCATCCGCTCGAAGTGGCGTTGATTGTGGTGCAAGACATCGGTTTGGGGCCAACAGCTGTTACGTGCGCTTTGCTGCATGATGTGGTTGAGGATACCGAATTTACGTTGACCGATATTGAAGAACTGTTTTCGCCCACAGTGGCTAAAATCATTGACGGATTGACCAAGATTGACGAAATCTTTGATCAAGGCACGCTTTCCATTCAAGCGGAAAACTTCAAAAAAATGTTGCTAACCTTGTCGGATGATGTGCGGGTAATCTTAATTAAACTCGCCGACCGGCTACACAACATGCGCACGCTGGATTCGATGCCGAGCGACAAGCAACTGAAAATCGCTTCCGAAACAACGTTTCTCTATGCGCCGTTGGCTCATCGTTTGGGACTTTATGCCATTAAAAGCGAACTCGAAGATTTGGCGATGAAATATACCGACCCCGAAATTTATAAAGAAATCTTGGGGAAAATCGAACGCACCGCATCCGAACGCGAACAGGTTATGGAAACTTTTACCGAGCCGATAGAGAAAAGATTATCCGCAACCTCCTTAAATTACAACATATCCGGACGGATGAAATCCGTGAACTCGATTTGGAACAAGATGAAGAAAAAGCGGGTGGCGTTTGAAGAGGTTTACGATTTGTTTGCCATTCGGATTATTGTAGATTCGCGGCCGGATAAGGAAAAAGCAGACTGTTGGAAGGTGTATTCGATTTTAACGGATATTTATCGCCCAAGGCCCGACCGGTTGCGGGATTGGATTTCATCTCCCAAAAGCAACGGCTACGAGGCTTTGCACACCACCGTGATGAGCCATACCGGACAGTGGATTGAGGTGCAAATCCGTTCCAAACGCATGGACGAGATTGCCGAAAAAGGCTATGCCGCCCATTGGAAATACAAGCGAGACGAAGCCTTTTCGCACCAAGAAAGCGGGCTGGATAAATGGCTCGAAAAAATTCGTGAAATGCTCACCGCCGACGATAAGGATGCGTTGGATTTCTTGAACGAGTTTCGACTGAATTTAATGCACGAGGAAATCATCGTTTATACCCCAAAAGGCGAATTCAAAACCATGCCCGCAGGCTCAACGGTGCTCGACTTTGCGTATAACATCCATTCCGAACTTGGCGACCGGGTGATTGGCGCAAAAGTAAACCATAAATTGGTGCCCATCAACCATGTGCTGACCAGTGGCAATCAAGTGGAAATTATCACATCCAAACGCCAGAAACCAACCGACGAATGGTTGGATATTGCCGTAACCGCGCGTGCCAAAACCCTAATCAAAAACTATCTGAACGAGGAAAAACGCCGCTATTATGCCGAAGGCTCGGCTATGCTGGAAAGTTTTTTCAAAGAGAAGAAGCGGGCGTTGGATGGCGATGCCTTGTCGCTGATTTTAGACAAAATGCACATCAAAAACAAGGTGGATTTGTACTATCAAATTGCGAAAGAAAAGATAAAAAAAGAAGACGTCCAATCGCTGTTCGAGAAAACCGACAAAACACCGCATTGGCTGCGCACGCTGTTTGGAACCAAAAGCAAACCCGACCCTGTTTCCATCCAAGAAGCCATTCAGCAACAGGTTAAAGATAAGCCCGAATCCTTGATGCTCGGCAAAGACAAGCAGGATATTGCCTACGAAATTTCAACATGTTGCAACCCGATTCCGGGCGATGATGTGATAGGTATTTTAATGCCGAACAATGTCATCCAAATTCACCGCATCAACTGTCCGGTAGGCATCGAATTGATGTCGAAATACGGCAACCGCATCGTTAAAACCAAGTGGAAAGAAAACGAACAAGTAACATTCTTGGTGGGCATAAAACTAAG
>JAITVC010000045.1 GCA_031286005.1 Bacteroidales bacterium | reverse complement strand
TTTGATTTCAAATATAAGGATGTGAACGGCAACGAAGTTTCATTTTCTGATTTCAAAGGCAAAGTGGTGTATGTGGATGTATGGGCAACATGGTGTGCACCATGCCGTGATGAGATTCCGCACTTGAAAGAATTGGAGGAGCATTTCGAAGGCAACAAAGATATTGTGCTGATCAGTATTTCAATAGATACGGATGCTCAGAGGTGGAAAAATTTTGTGCTCAAAGAAAAACTTGGTGGTGTTCAACTATTCGACTATGCAAAAAGTTCGGGCAGTATTGTGAGATTATATCCGCACTTCCTTGGTATTCCTAATTTTATGCTGTTCGACAAAGAAGGCAAAATTGTTTCAATAGATGCTCCACGCCCTTCTTCGCCGGAATTAATACCATTATTGAACGAAATATTGGAAACAAACTAAAATCCAAAATATGAAAAAACAAACATTTATGTTAATGCTGTTTCTGCTATTTGCGGGGGCACAAATTCTGCAGGCGCAACGTACCATTACCGGAACAGTCATTAGTGCCGATGACAAACAGGGAATTCCTCAAGTGCAAGTGATGCTGAAAGGCACAAACACAGGCACGACTACCAACTTAACAGGGCAATATACAATTTCTGTTCCCGGCGATGCCACATATTTGGTGTTTACCTTTGTGGGGATGACAACTCAAGAAATTGCCATTGAGGGACGAACCTTGATTGACGTGGTTTTATCTTCCTCGGCCATTGATCTTGAAAGTGTTGAAATCTTGGGTTATGGTTCTGCCCGAGAGGTGGGAACAACGGTGGGCTCGGTGCAGTCGGTAACTGCAAAGAAATTAGAAGCTCGACCAGTGGCCAATGTGCTTGATGCGCTTCAAGGGCAAGTAGCAGGTTTGCAAGTGGTCAGTTCTTCCGGCGATCCTACGGCATCAGCCTCTATGCAATTGCACGGATTAGGTTCTTTGGGAACATTGGACCAGATGACGAGTGTTATTCTCTCACCGCTCTACATTGTGGATGGTATCGTTGTGAATCATTACAATATTTTGGCGATGAATGCAAACGATTTCGAGTCGGTGAGTGTGCTCAAGGATGCTTCTGCAACGTCAATTTATGGAGCTCGTGCGGCAAATGGCGTGATTGTGATCACGACCAAACGCGGGGCTCGCAATTCCGATGCAAAGGTAACCTTTCGTTCGCAATACGGCATTTCTAAATTGGCAGAACGAAAGTTTTACGACAACATCATGTCGAGCGAAGAACTATTGGATTTTTATTCGCAAACCGGTTTGATGACACAGGCCACCATTGATGGCATCCGCAATAATCCCGACTATCAAATTGATCCTGCAACCGGCGAACTTTACAATACCAAATGGTTTGATGTGTTTCTGCGTGATAATGTTCCAACGTATCAAACCGATATTTCGGTGCGCGGAGGCGGAGAAAAAACCATGTACTTTGTATCGGGAAGTCAGTTTTCGCAAGAAGGGACCGCTTATGGTTCAAAATACAATCGCTACACTGTGCGTTCCAACATTGAGGCACAAGCCAAAGAATGGTTAAAAATGGGAGTCAACTTGATGCTTGCGCGTGATAAGCGCGGTGGCGTCGCAGGCTTTTTTACAGATGATGATGCCTCAGGTGGAGGTGGACTTGCCGGTATTCACGCACCTTGGGTTCCGGCTGTGAATCGGGATGGAAGTCGGCGCAATGTGTTTATGGAATTGAAAAGTCCGAATGGGGCGCGCGGCGTGCCTCATCCGGAATACCAAGACGAAAAACGATTGAACTCTATTGTAAATTCTCAGCTCACAGGAGGTTTTTTTATTGAAATTGAACCTTTGAAAGGATTAAAATTTATCCATCGTTCAGGTGTGGAGGCTATTGATAGACTCAGCGACAATATGAGGTATCCGTCTTACGATTTTTCAACTGATTATGGAAATGGATACCGTTCTGTTTCCCACATACAAGCCTTCACAATGACCACGAACAACGTGCTTGAATATGGCTTTAAAGCGGATAAGTTGCACGAAATTGTGTTACTTGCCGGTCATGAGGGTGTTGTACATAACGAAAACGGCTCAGCGGTTACTGGTTCTGAATTGAAAGACGACCGTCTGATGGGCTTGGAAAATACAAGACCGGATACGCGAGATGCCTATACGGGGCAATACATGTTTGGCAATTTATCTTACGCTTTTTTATCCTTTTTCGGAAGAGCAGATTACAACTACAACAACCGTTTCTTTGCAGATTTCTCATTGCGCAATGATGCGAGTTCCCGTTTTGGCATAAACAACCGCAGTGCATGGTTTTGGAGTGCAGGAATAATGTGGAATATGCTCAACGAAAGTTTTGTTAAAAATCTTAAACCCATTACAGATGCAAGATTAAAAGTGTCTTACGGAACGCAAGGCAATGCCGAGATTGGCGACTACGACCACTTGGCAACTATGGGACCAGCTGCGCAGAGAACCTACAACAATTTGCCCGGCTTGATTATCACTAATCCCGGAAATTCCGGATTGGGATGGGAAAAACAAAAGAAACTGACCATTGGCTTGCGTGCCGAACTGGTAAGTAAATATCGTTTTGAGATTGATTTCTATCAACGTCGAACATCGGATATGTTTATGGGTGTTAATTATCCTTACACCTCCGGTTTTGCTTCTGTAATCGGGAATATGGGAACCTATCAGAATACAGGTGTTGACCTTAATATTGGTATGGATTTTATTCGTAAGAAAGATTTTTTCGTTGGCGCGAATGTGATATTTAACTATAATAAGGACAAGGTTATCGAGCTTCCAAAAGGCATGGATGGCCGCTGGCAGGTGGGTTCAACGGTTTTTGTGGAAGGACAGCCTGCCATGCGTTACTATCCGCTGTTTGCCTTTATAGAGCCAAACACTGGACGGCAATACTGGTATTTGCCTGGAGAGAATGTTGATATAACCCAGAAAGACAATACGCGAGTTACTTCAACATTCAGCGAAGCTGATTTGCGACAAAATACAGGCATTCGCAGCTATACGCCGATCAATGGAGGTTTCAGTCTGAATGCAGGTTGGAAAGGCATCACTCTTTCAACGGATTGGGCTTATAGTTTGGGGAGATACGGTTTGGATGGTGCTTCCAAAATATTTGCAAGTCCCGACCAAAGGGCACGCTATCAACAAAACCTGTCGAAAGATGCTTGGGACTATTGGCGCCCCGATAATCCAAATGCAAAATTTCCCGACTGGAAATCCGGAGCCATCTTGCAAAACGATGACTTTTTCTTGAGCAATGCCTCGTTTCTGAGATTGAAAAACCTGATGCTATCCTATAATTTTGATTCAAAATTATTGTCAAAAACAAAATTCTTTACCAATATGCGCATCTATTTTACCTCTCGAAATTTATTGACATTTACCAAGTATACAGGTATGGATCCGGAATCTTCGGGATCGAGTAATGCTTACGTCAACAGCAAGCAATTTCAACTTGGTATCGAATTTGGTTTCTAACCTTTCATTCATCTTAAAATTATACAAATATGAAGACTATATGTAAAACCATAATCACGTTGGGAACGCTTGGAATGCTTTTGTGCGGTTGTAACTTAGACCGATATCCAACCAACCAAATTATAACCGAAAATGCGTTTCAATCCATGACGGATGCCACGAATGCCTACAACGGAATTTACGCACTATTTCGCGGACATTTTTACGGAACCTATGCTTTAGCTTCCGAATCTCAAAGCGATTTGTTCAACATTTGTGCAGGAGCAAGTTCCTCGACTGCGGTTGGAACATCCACGCCGTTGCACCGTTTGTCAACGGAAATGTTGACAGATGGCATGGTTACATTGATCTGGCGTTATTGTTACGAAACATTGGCCAATATCAATAATTTCATCAATAATGTTGATCGGGTGGAGCAAAGAACTCCGGAAGACCAGGCCACGATTGTTCGCTATAAAGCCGAAGCGCACTATATGCGGGCTTATCTCTACTATATTTTGATCAAACACTCGGGTGTGGAC
>JAITVC010000029.1 GCA_031286005.1 Bacteroidales bacterium | reverse complement strand
AATTGCAGTGGTTTTTTTGAAAAATAAAACAGCCCGATCATTGCAAATTTCAACATTTTTTTGAATGGATATTTGGTTTCTCCGGCAAAACGTTCTTCTCGTTCGTAGTAGCAAGGCACTTGCTTGAAACCCATCCATGCAATCAATCCGCGAATGTATTTGTTTTTTTCTTTCAAATTGTTGAAAGCGTCAATAACATTTCGGTCAATCAATCTGAAATCGCCCGTATCCACAGGAAATTTCACATCCGACAGTTTATTCAGCAAACGATAAAATAATTTTGCTGTAAATAGTTTGAACCAACTTTCGCCCTTGCGTTTTTTACGAACGCCATACACCACATTGGCTTGCTCTTTTTGCATAATATCCAACATTTCGGCAATTACTTCCGGAGGATCTTGCAAATCGGAATCAATGATTACGGCAGCGTCTCCCGAACAGTTGTTCAAGCCGGCTGTTACAGCGCATTGATGACCAAAATTGCGAGAAAAATCCAGCACTTTCACGCAAGTATCTTCTGTTGCAAGTTCTTGTAAAATCGATAGTGTACGATCTTTGCTACCATCGTTTATGAAAATTAATTCATAGTCGTGTTGAATCGATTTCATCACATTAGTCAAGCGTTTGTGTGTTTCCGCGATGACTAATTCTTCGTTGTAGCAAGGGATGATGATAGATAACAGCATATTATTCAATGTTTAATTTTTGCATTTATTTTTTGTTCACTACGGTCAAAACAAAATTTCTGGCCAAACAAATCAACCAAGAAGAGACAAAGGCTACTTTCTTGTCGAACCATGACAAGTGAATCATTTTTTTTTCAATGTGATTTACCCAAGCATCAAAAACGGAGACCTGTTTCCACCGTGAATTGGACGTAAAGGAAGAAGCGATTATCCGAAATAAAAAAAGAGGTTCTTTGATCACGTACAAATTTCCGAACTTTAGAACTCTGCAAGTTAAATCCAGATCAAAAACATAGGTTAACTCGTCCGGAATAACAATACCTCCGGCTTGCAGGATAGCAGATTTTCGATATAAGAGACAACCGGGTTCTCCAAAGATATTGGTTCCGTAACGCAAACTCTTTTTTATCGCTTTCAAGCCATTATGAACGCCTTTTCCCCCGGGATATTTTTTTACAAATAGTTTCTTCCCAACTTCGTTGATGACGTATTTCTCTGCTGTTACGGCCACAATGTTATCGTTGGGATGATTGATAAAAACCAGCACTTCTTTTTCGATGCAATCCGGTGTAAGTAAATCATCTGCACAAAGGAGTTTTACGTATTCTCCGGAGGTTTTCGACAAAGCCGCTTCAAAATTGCGAACCATTCCAATATTTATGGAATTAACATACAGTTTTATCCGATTATTTTCAAACGATCGAACGATTTCTGCTGTGTGATCGGTCGATTGATTATCATTTACCACAATTTCAATATTAGCATAGGTTTGCGCCAATACCGATTTCAACGTTGCTTCTATGGTAGAAGCCGCATTGTAACAGGCGATGCAAATACTAACTAAGGGTAATGACTCCACGTTTAACACGTTTTTATAAATTCTGATAGGCCGGTTTTTAGATCTATTTTTGGTAGCCAATTAGGTAATATTTCACCTCTTTGCCAAGGTTCCATCACTTCTCTGTTTCGGTATGGTCGCGCTCCCCAATTGATGTGCAACGGTTTTCCGGAAACCTGTTCAAAGATTGCGGCCAATTCTTGTAAGGTATAGCATTTTTGAGCGGTTAAAACATATTCGGAATTTATCGGTTGATTTTGTTTTAGCAAAGCGATTAAGGATGTAAAACCACGAACCACATCATCAATATGCAATATGTTCATAAGTTGTTGTCCGCCGGACATATCCAGTGTTTCTCCCGTTTCGGAAATTTGTTTGAACAGGTTGAAAATTTTACGTCGATTATCTCCATGTCCATATGTATCTGCTATTTTCAAGGTAACAAAACATAAAGAAGATATCTCAGTATAATAGTTTGCCAAGTCAATAAATGCCTGTTTTGTAGCGGCGTATAAGTTTACCGGACAATAGTTTTCACTGTCCGAATGATAATTTTGCCAATACGTACCGACATTTAAGAACCATTTTACATCGGATTTTATGGCTGCCTCCAAAACAGCTGTTCCCCAATATACGTTTGAAAGAATCAGATTTTTAACATCTTCGGACGTATGCTGTACCAAATACAAGGATGCCAAATGTACAATACCTTCAATTTTATGTTTGACCAAAAAAGATTGTAATTCGTCGATATTATTGTCAAATATAAATATCCGACTTTCGTCAATATCGGAATATTCGGAAGAAGGTCGAAGTAACGCATACACATTTTCTCCGTCCAACATCAATTCTTTCAGCAGATGTTGCCCTATAAATCCAGTGGCTCCTGTCAAAAGAATATTCATTAAAAAGGGGTATTAAAATTAGTAAATGCAGGAAATGATTTATCTCGCTCCGACAGAATAGGACTTTCTATAGCCCATTCCATGCCAAATGAATCGTAACGAATACCGGCATCATGTGTTTGAGAATAACAGGATGTTTGCAAATAATTTACGATCGTGTTATCTTCCAATGCCAAAAAACCATGCGCAAATCCGGAAGGAATATACAAGGCTTTTTCTTCTTTGGTATCGAGTTTACACGAGAAAAAACGGCCAAATGTCGGCGAATTTCTTTGTATGTCCAAGACCACATCTTGAATTGCACCATGCGAAACAGACACTATTTTGGTATGATCGTGCGGAGGCACTTGAAAATGCATCCCACGAATAACATCTTTTTTCGAATTTGAAAAATAAAACTCCTTGAAATCAGTTTGCAAATTATTTTTCTCGAAAGAATCAAAATTAAAGAATTTATCGAAACATCCTCTGTCGTCACACATTGAAGAAGGTTTGATAATCAATAAACCATCAAAATCGGTTTGTATCAGTGTTATGTTACTTTGATTCGGCATATTCTTTAATTTTCAAAATCATGTAATCCAGCATTTCCGTAGTCATACCGGGATATACGCCAATCCAAAACACATCGTTCATAATGCGATTGGTATTCGCTAAATCACCAATCTGACGGTAACCTTTTCCGGCAGTTCGCATTTCGTCGAAACACGGATGTTTGATGAGGTTTCCGGCGAAGAGCATACGCGTTTGAATGTTATGCTTTTCTAAATGTTGCACCATTTCATCGCGCGAAAATCCGACGTTTTCTTTTACATAAATCAGGAAGCCAAACCAACTGTTAGCGCTGTTTTCTGTAGGTTCCGGAAGGATGAGTTTGTCGGCACAATCTTGCAAATTTTGTTTCAAATATTGCCAATTGTCTTGACGTATTTTGATGAGTTGCGGCAATTTTTTGAGTTGTGCGCAACCAATTGCAGCTTGCATATCCGTTACTTTGAGATTGTAGCCAAAATGTGAATATACATACTT
>JAITVC010000021.1 GCA_031286005.1 Bacteroidales bacterium | reverse complement strand
AAAATCTACGGTGTTTTGACGGGAAGCGTTCGTAATAACGCAACGCATTTTCGTTAATATCCACCAATTGATTAGCCAATGTCAACGCTTTTTCAGTTGCACCGGCACGGAAATAAGTCGGAATAAAATAGATCATCCGTGTATCGAAGTCTATCTTATGATGCGGAAACAGTTCAATCGCATAGTCCATAACTTTAACAGCTGAATCGTTCTTGCCTTCGGCCACCAAAGCCTGTGCAAGCGAACAGAACTGCAAGCGGGCTTGCTCGGCAGAGCGGCGGCTATCCGGATCAATCTGTGCATTTTCGGCATTCAGATTACCCCATTTGAACACATTCATAAACAAGTCGTAGCTGCGTTCGGTTTCAACCCCGTTCATACCCATCGAAGTCATGTTTTTGTTGGGATTGTGATACGGCACGAAACGATGAACAACACCTTCTGCTTGTGCAAACGTACCTATCGGCCAAACGTTGTTTTGTGCGTACGGCGAAGCCACATAAATAGGACGCTCCCAATTGTTGGTGGCCAAAATATCCAAGAATGCTAAATCTGCACGAGTAATGGCATTACGACCAGCATCAATGTCATGTTGCATTTCGGTAACGGTATACGGATATTGAGCTTCGGTAATGATGCCTTTTTGCAAAAGTTCATCGCGGTTGATTGTCAACGTGTATTGGGTCGTAGGCAAAATATTGGCCATTTCGCCACCGCGCAACATTACTTTCGAACCCGGATTATCACTTCCAATATATTTCATCAAGTCTATCAACTCTCTGCGTCCAATGTTTTTATCTTGAATATAAACAAGATTATTCACACCTTGACCGTATTGATCTTTACGCAGGGTCATTTTTAGAGGCTCCGAATCATATACTTTCTTGAACAGCGGTTGGATATGCCAATAACTTCCGGCCAGAGCCGAATTGATAATACGAATATCGGGGCGCACATTTTCCACTTCTTGGCAGAACCAAACCGGGAAAGTGTCGTTATCGCCGTTGCAAATCAATATCGCATCCTTTTCGCAAGATTGCAACATGTTGTACGAGAAATCCCGTGCACCCGTTTTATGCGAGCGGTCGTGATCGTCCCAGTTTTGTTGGCACATCAACGCAGGCACAGCGGCAAAGGTTACCACTGTGGTAAGTCCGGCAGAAACAATACCGTTCATCTTGGCTTTCTTCGATAGAAATTCGGCAATAGCCATCACGCCAAAGCCTATCCATATTGCGAAAGCATAGAACGAACCTACAACGGAATAATCCCGTTCGCGCGGCTCGGTAGAAGGCTGATTAAGGTAAAGAATAATCGCAATACCGGTCATAAAGAACATCAAGAATACGATGAACGAGCCTTGTTGGTCTTTCTTGTAATGGTAGATTAATCCGATTAATCCCAAAATCAACGGCAAGAAATAATACACATTGCGGCCTTGGTTGTTTTTTTGGAAATCGGGCAGATTGTCTTGCGGTCCGAGGCGTGCTTCATCAATAGCCTTAATGCCGCTCAACCAGTTGCCGTTCAACACATCTTCATTACCGCTTTGGTCAAAGCCTAAGCCCTGAATATCGTTTTGCCGACCTACAAAGTTCCACATGAAATAGCGGGCATATTCCCACCCAATTTGATAGCGAAACAAAAAGCGCAAATTCTCGCCCATAGTCGGCTTTCTATCGCCCGGCGTACCGCTCCAAAATTTATAATAGGTCGGATGTGAACGACTTGCATCTGAACTATGCATTCGAGGAAACAAACTCTGATGCGATTCCTCAAATATGTAATCTTCGGAAATTTCCACTTGCTTATAGTTTCCAGCTTCCTCATCTCGTGCATATTTAGGATTTCCAGCTTCTGCTCCGATAGCTTTTGCCGTGAAATATTGACCGTAAAACAACGGGCGTTGGCCGTATTGCTCTCGATTCAAATAATCCAGCAAACTATATGCATTCTTAGGTTCGTTTTCATTGATTGGCACACCTGCATTGGCACGAATCACCAAAATAAAGAATGTGGAATAACCTATCAGCAAAAATACAACGCAAAGCAAAGCCGTGTGTAAAATCACTTTCTTCTTCTTAATAGCATACATGATACCCCACGTGATACCACCGATAAGCAGCGCAAAATAGAAGTAAGTACCGCTGTTAAACGGCAATCCCAAACTATTCACAAAGAACAAATCGAATTTCCCTGCCAAATTCACCGTGTAAGGCACAATAACCCAAAGAATCAAACCCAACAAAAAGGCCGAAAGAGTCATCGCATACCAAAATCCCTTGCGTGTAGGTTTGAATTTCTTGTAATAAATCACAAAAATAACCGCCGGAATCACCAATAAATTCAACAAGTGGACACCAATGGCCAAACCAATCATAAAGAAAATAAATATAATCCAACGCAAATGGTGTGGTTGGTCGGCCGCTTCGTCCCATTTCAGAATAGCCCAAAAGGTAAGTGCTGTAAAGAACGACGAAAGCGCATAAACCTCCCCTTCAACGGCTGAAAACCAAAACGAATCTGAGAAACAGTAAGCCATTGCTCCCACAATACCGCTACCGAAAATCATCCACATTTTAGCAGTCGTCATTTCGCCGTTTTTCAACACTAATTTTTTACCAAGCAAGGTAATCGACCAAAACAACAGCAAAATAGAGAAACCACTGGCCAAAGCCGACATCACGTTAACCATAAAACCAGCCGTCATCGGATCACGCAAAGTGATTAGCGAAAACAGATTTCCCAAAAGTTGAAAGGTAGGTGCTCCGGGCGGGTGACCTACTTGAAGTTTAAATGCAGTAGAGATGTATTCGCCGCAGTCCCACCAACTTGTAGTGCGTTCTGCAGTCATCACATACACAGCACATGCGGCAATCCCTACCAGCCAGCCCACGATGTTGTTTAGACGTTTGTAATTATTCATAGATTTAATTGATTAGTCAAGTGTGCAAAGATACAAAAAAAATCACGAATTACAAAATCACAACCAAATTTTATTTTTTATTTTGAGGTGCCTGACCTTGTTCGTACTTCCTTCGATACTCGTTCAATCATTGTTCGATCATTGTTCGAATGCTGATCGAAGAACAGTCGAAGAATGACCGAACAATGTACGAACAATGTACGAACAAAGCACATCAATCACATAATATTCAACATAATAAAAAATAGCATAATTACAACTCGCAAATTACCAATATTTTACAATACTCAAAAAGGAAGTTGTTATATACTTGTTATCTATTTGTAGTCTATTTGTTATGTATTTTGTATGTACAGGTTATGTACAAGATATGTACAAGGTATGTATTCGTTATCTCCAAAAAAATTCAAAAATAATTCAAAAATAAAAAATCGCAAAAAAAATTTTGTCAATTCAAAAAAAAGTTGTATCTTTGCACCTCGAAATTGACCAATGGTGTAATGGTAACACTACGGTTTTTGGTACCGTCATTCTAGGTTCGAATCCTGGTTGGTCAACCCTCAGGGTGCAAGAAATACAACAAAACATTGAATTTATTGCACCTAATCAAGAGAGTTGTTAAGAAATAATCCCCGTTTTTTGTATTCTTTGGTTGAAAACGTTTCCGAATATACAATGCCGAAATTCAGAAGTTTTAGGAATTTTGCAGTAGCAATGTGTTTATATTAGATTCATTTTCCATACCGATACATATCCATTCTATAAAAACTTGTAGAATTTGCGAATTTCGACAATTTTCAACTATATGGAAACCAAAACACAACTAAACATATTATCAAAACTCGCAAAATTTGCAAGTTTTGATAATATTTTGTATATTTGCACCCATGAAAACTTTAATTGAAAGAAAAGAATATCTTGAAAAACTGCTTTCATACAAGGAGCAAGACGTTATCAAAGTGGTAACGGGATTGAGACGTTCGGGCAAATCTACATTGTTAGAATTATTCAGAAATCAATTATTGGAAGCTGGTGTAATCGAAGAACAAACACAATTCTACAATTTTGAATTGCCGGAGAACTATCTAAATAAAACGTGGGAAACTATTTATTTTGATATAAAATCCAAATTGCAAGTAGATAAACCCAACTATGTTTTCCTTGATGAAATTCAAACTATCGCTGATTTTGAGAAGTTGGTCGATGGCTTGTTCGCAACACCAAACGTTGATGTTTATATTACCGGCTCAAATGCAAATCTGCTATCAAGCGAATTGGCTACTTTGTTAAGTGGACGATACATTGAAATTTCAATCTTACCATTTTCTTTTGCCGAATATCTCGAAGTTCGAGACGTAGACACGAGTAATAAATATTTGAATTACGAAGCACTATTCTACGATTTTGTTAACGAAACATCACTTCCGAAAGGTGTTGAGATGCGAAATTTAGGATATGATAAAGTGTACGAATACCTCGAGGCGTTGTATTCAACAATTATCGAAAAAGACATTACGCAACGTTATAGAATCAATGATAAACGTGCTTTTGGAAATGTTGCAAAATTTTTGGCAGGAACAATCGGCAGTCGAATATCTCCGAGCAAAATCGCAGAGGCATTGAAAGCCGATAGGCAGAGTATTCATCACGCGACGATTGAAAAATTTATTGATTATTTAGTTGGAAGTTTTGTTTTTTATCGTGTTAATCGTTTCGACATTAAAGGGAAGAAGCAACTTGCAACACAGGAAAAATACTATCTTGTGGATTTAGGTTTTTTGAATGTTTTGGTAGGTAGAGAAAGAACCGCAGATAAAGGGCATATTTTGGAGAATGTGGTGTATCTTGAATTATTAAGGCGTGGTTACAAAGTGTGGATTGGCTCACTTCGTAACGGCGAGATTGATTTTACTGCAAAAAACAACAAAGGCGATGTTGAGTATTATCAAGTATCGTGGGAAGTCTCATCTCCGGCAACACAAGAACGTGAATTTGCACCATTGGAAGCAGTAAGGGATAATTATCCGAAGTTTTTGCTCACAACTGAATCATTTCCGCAAAGTCGTTCTGGTATAATTCACAAAAACGTGTTTGATTGGCTGTTGAAGAGATAGTTTTTCAACCAAAAATATTTGATTATTTCGCAAAAAAGTCGTAACTTTGCAATACAAAATGAGGTCATTTAACAATATTCAAAACATACAATAATTTCCGTAACGTTTCCGTAAACAAAAAACAAGTCCAATAAAAAATTGAAATATACTACCTTAACCGAATAATGTAATTGAACTGGTTGGTCAACACAAAAAATCCCAATAATCTGTACTTTTGATTGTTGGGATTTTTGTTTTTAGAGGTGCTATGACGTTTGTACCACACAAAAAAAACAATACCTTTGAGAAATCAAAATTTATGCGTATATTTGCAAAATATTTTAAGACATAAACCGATATTCTAATTTATAACATAAACTATTAAAATTATTAAGTCATGAAAAAAAGCCTCGCATTATTCGTATCATTAGCATTGTTTTCTCAATTGGTATTTTCTGCCGAAGATAGAGACATTGTCGGTCTGTATCCGTTTTCGGGCAATAAGGATGCAGCAGCCACTCTTCAAGCCAAAGTAAGCAATGAATTGTTGAAGCTCAACCGTGTTATTCTTGTGGATAAAAAAAATCAGACCACTCAGAAACAAGACTCAGATGCATTTACAAAATCCAATACAATTGGCGAATACGGAAAACAATTGGGTGCAGCATACATGCTCAATGGCGTGATTTCTAAAGTGAATGTTGAAGACCTTTCTTACGAAGATAAAAAGGGCGAGAAAAAAGCATCTTGGTCGGTTGAATTGAGTATTGACTTGTCCGTTGTTGATGTTGCATCTGGAAAGATTTTGTCGTCGGCAACGTTTTCAACAACTCAAAAAGGTAAGTCTAAAGAAAATTGTTTTAAGGATATTTATGAAAATATCATAGAACGATCAATTCCCTTTTTGAGCAATAGTTTTCCGATAAAAGCGACTATTGTATCTGTTACACAAAACGAAAAAGGCGCTGTGGACGAAATAATCATCAATGCCGGAAGTGTGGATGGCATAACTAAACGAATAGAGTTTGATGTTTTTGAGAAAATCTATATGAACGATAACGGACAAGAAAAAATCATGGAAGATTTCGTTGGCCAAATAAAAGTGAAAGAAGTAAAAGGCGACGATTTTTCACTATGCACCGTATCCAGCAAAAAAGAGGCTATGAAAAGAATTCTGGGAGATCCGAAAGCATTTATTGTAAAAACAACTAAAGAAAAAGTTCGATAATAGTGAAAAAAACAATTCAAATTATTTGACAATTTGTAAATTTTCACTATCTTTGCAAAATCATAACAAACAACATCACCATGAAAAAACTCTTTTTCTCCAGTTCAATCATCCTATTGGGATTGATTTTACTATGTTCTTGTGGAAAATCCTACAAGTATGAAACTGTTCCGAACGATCCGTTGAATGCACGGATTTACACACTCGACAACGGATTAAAGGTGTATCTCACAGTTTACAAAGATGCACCTCGTGTTCAAACCTACATTCCGGTTCGTGTAGGTGGAAAGAACGACCCTGCAGAAACAACAGGGCTGGCACATTATTTTGAACATTTGATGTTCAAAGGTACAAAATCGTTCGGTACACAGAATTATGAGGCCGAAAAATCGTTGCTCGATGAAATCGAACGACTGTTTGAAACCTATCGCAACACTACCGATGAAGCTGAACGCAAAGCTATTTACAAAGTTATCGACAGTGTTTCGCAAGAAGCATCGAAACTCTCTATTCCAAACGAATATGACAAGTTGATGGCTGCTATCGGTGCGAGCGGTACGAATGCATGGACCAGCCAAGACATGACCTGCTACACGGAAGATATTCCTTCCAATCAAATCGAAAATTGGGCAAAAATCCAATCCGATCGCTTTGCAAACAACGTGATTCGTGGATTCCATACTGAATTGGAAACGGTTTACGAGGAGAAAAATATGTCGCTGACCAACGATACACGTAAAGTTATTGAGAACTTGATGTCTACGCTCTTCCCATTCCATCCTTACGGAACACAAACCGTTTTGGGAACGCAAGACCATTTGAAAAATCCGTCGATTACCAATATCAAGAATTATTATGATACATATTATGTGGCCAATAATATGGCGATTTGTATGTCGGGCGATTTTGATCCGGATGAAGTCATTAAAATTATTGACAAGTATTTCGGCCAACTCCGTACCAATCCTGATATTCCTGCTGTAAAAACAAGCACTGAAACACCCATTACAGAACCTGTCAAAAAAGACGTTTTGGGTAATGATCCCGAAAGTATATGGCTTGGCTGGCGCGTGCCGGGAACCAAAGAACAAGAATCCGAACTTGGCGAATTGATGGATTACATTTTAAATAATGGAAAAGCCGGTTTGATTGACTTGAACATTACGCAAAAACAACGCTTGCTTCAAGCTAACAGCAGTTATTACGGCTTGGTTGACCAAAGTATGTTTGTGATGACGGCACGCCCTAAACAAGGTCAAACATTGGAACAAGCCAAAGAGATTTTGCTCGAACAAATTGAGCTTTTGAAGAAAGGTGAGTTTGAAGATTGGTTGCTTGAAGCCACAATCAACAACTTCCGGCTTGGCAAGATTCAGGAGTTGGAAAACAATTACTCACGCGCCTATTTATTTGTCGATGCTTTTACAAATGAGGCAGACTGGAAAGATTGTGTGGATAAATTAGATCGTATGAGCAAAATTAC
>JAITVC010000208.1 GCA_031286005.1 Bacteroidales bacterium | reverse complement strand
TTTAATTTCCGATTGGCGTTGAGGCGGAATTTTGTTGAAACAACCGCCGCACGCTTCCCGTTCAATAGCCACCACAGCTAATCCATTGCGTGCGTTTTCACGAACTTTGTTATAAGATGCAATCAAACGAGGCTCAATTTTGCCTTTATGCTCGTTTGAAATTGTGAGCAATTCTTGTTCTTCTATTTCAGTTTCGGCAATAATCTCATCTAATTCGCCTTTTTTGGCCACTAAATCTTTTTTGCGTTCCTCAAATGTTTCTTGAGCACGCGCAACATCTTTTTTCTTTTGCTCAAGCTGCCATGCTCCCTCTTTGATGCGTTTGTCCTGCAATTGAATTTCCAAATGTTGAAATTCGATTTCCTTGTTTAATGAATCAAATTCGCGGTTGTTGCGAACTTTGCCTTGTTGCGCTTCGTATTTCTTGATTGCGGCTTTGCTCTCTAATATCGTGGCTTTCCGATCAAGGATTTGTTGTTCGAGACCGTCTATCTCTGCTTTAAATCGGTTCAAACGTGTTTCCAAACCGGCAACTTCATCTTCTAAATCTTGCACTTCGAGAGGCAATTCTCCACGAATAATACGGATCTTGTCGATTTCTGAATCAATAAGCTGCAATGAAAACAGAGCAACTAATTTTTGTTCAATACTGTAATCGCCCGTGTCCATAGTGGCTTTTGAAATTGAGGCTTTGGCTTTTTCAATGGTTTCCTTCATAATGTTAAAATCTAATTCTGTCGTAAAGTTAAATGCGTTAGTTATTTTAATGGATTTATGTTTTGATGATGATACTGTCTTCTTGGGCGCCGAATTGGGTGCTGGCTTAGGCGTTGGTTTAGGTGTTGGTTTGGCGACAGGTTTCTTAGCCACCACTTTCTTTGCAGCCACAACAACCGGCTTCTTTGCAACCGGTTTTTTAGCAACAACTTGTTTAGCCACCGGTTTTGGGGCAACGACTTTCTTGGCGGCCACTTTTTGTACAACAACCTTCTTTGCGACCGGTTTGGTCACTTTTTTTACCACCGGCTTGGCCTGTGGTTTAGCTTTTGCGACTACTTTTTTGGCTATCGGTTTCTGCGCAATTGCTTTCTTGACCTCAACTTTTTTAACCGGTTTCTTGGCCACAGTTTTTGGCACAACTGCTTTTTTTACGGGCTTTACCGCCTTTTTGGCCACCGGTTTTTTGGCTGCTGCCGGTTTCGCAATCGGTTTTTTGGCAGCAACTTTCTTGGCAACAACTTTTTTGGCCGCAGGTTTGGTTGCTTTTTTCACTACAGCCTTTTTTGCTGCGGGTTTTGCTGCCGACTTTGTCGGAGTTTTTTTCGCCGCAGGCTTTGTTGATTTTGTGGGTTTCGCTTTTGCCATAGCCGTTATGTGTTTATCGATAATTTACAAAATTCGTATTGTGTTTCGTTTTTTGCACTGCAAAGGTAGGAAAATTTTTGCTAATTTCCGAATATAAAATATCAACAGCAAATTGTTCGCTCTCAAAATGTCCGGCTTCCACCACTAAAATCGGGGTGTTTGCAGCAGAAAATTCGTGATATTTCAAATCGGCCGTGATATACGCATCTGCATTTACCGCAATAGCATCCGGTAATAATTCGCCACCGGCACCTCCGCATAATGCAACGGTTTTTATCTGTCTTTGACGCAAAACCGAATGTTTGAGCATTGGAATTTTACAAACGTTTTTTACCAAATCCAAAAAATCAAGTTCGCTCAACGGCTTTGCAAATTCCCCGATAGCGCCAAAACCAAAACGATCGTCGACCGGATTGTTTCGCAGCGTTCGTAAATTTTGAAGTCCCAACTTTTCAGCCAGAATAGTACTCACACCATAGTTGGCGGAATCCAAATTCGTATGCGCTGCATAAATCGCAATATGACGCTCAATGGCTTTATAAATTAGGCTATTGGTATCAATCTTTTTCACACCGAAGAAAATCATCGGATGATGAGATATGATTAAATCGCATTGTTCCGCTACGGCTTCGTCCAAAACATCCTCTGTAACATCTAAACACAACAAAATTTTATGCACCTCTTCGTCGGGGTGGCCTATCAGAAGTCCACAATTATCATAGTGTTCCCGAATATTCAAAGGGGCAATACGTTCGATACATTGGGCAATATCCGAGATTTTCATAGACAAAATTTTTTATAAAGTTACGAAAAATTTTGATATTTGACAACTTTTTTGTATATTTGTCGCATATTTTTATATCTATGAACCCTTTGAGGCTTTTTTTTCTACCGTTTGTTCCTCTCTACGCACTGGTAATTTGGGTGCGCAATCGGTTGTTTGATGCCCATATTCTGCGTTCGCAAAAGCCTAAAATTCCCACTATTTGCATCGGCAACATTTGTGTGGGTGGTTCCGGAAAAACACCTCATATCGAATATCTGATCCGGCTTTTGAAGGATGAGTTTCGAGTTTGTACGCTCAGTCGAGGCTACGGCCGAAAAAGTAAAGGGTTTGTACTGGCTAAAGAGCCTGTATCCGCAGCCCTTTTGGGTGATGAGTCCATGCAATTCTTTCAAAAATTTCCGGATATTGCCGTTTGTGTTGATGCCAATCGCCGCGAAGCCATTCGCAAACTCAAAATCGAAGCGCCAAACACCGAAGTGATTTTGCTTGATGATGCATTTCAACATCGTTATGTAACACCCGGATTAACGGTTTTGCTTACCGATTATTTTCGGCCCTACTACACCGACTATTTGTTGCCGGTAGGTAATCTGCGCGAGCCACGAAACGCTGTGAAAAGAACCGATATAATCGTTGTTACAAAATGCCCCAGCATGCTTTCGCCGATTGTGAAGCAAGATATTTTGGAAAAAATCAAACCGAGCCAAAATCAAACCGTATATTTTTCTTATCTCAAACATGGGGATTTGCGACATTTGAATGGCTCTGTTTGCGACATCAATAAAGACGTTTACAACCATTTTGTAGTTTTGGCGGGCGTTTACAATCCGTATCCGTTGGTGGATCATTTGCGAAATTTGACCAAAGACATTAAACTGTTTCAATTTCCCGATCATCATGAATTTACAAAGTCGGATTTGAAACGTGTGCGCAGTCATTTCTTAGATTATTTTTGTAATCACAAATACATTGTTACAACCGAAAAAGACTTGATGCGCTTAAAAGATTCGCCGGCCTTTTCGGAGATTTCGGACCTGCCGATTTGCTATGTTCCTATTGAAGTGGAATTTCATAAAGACGACAAAACGTCGTTTGATACGCAGGTTTTGGAATTTGTGCAAAAAAAGAGACAGGATGTTCGTTAAAAAAGAAACTTCGGAGCTCAACCGCTTAACGGTGGATGAATTTAAATCCACTCAAAAGATTCCGTTGGTGGTTGTATTGGATAATATTCGTTCGCAACACAATGTTGGTGCTGTTTTCCGCACAAGCGACGCTTTCTTGGTTGAAACAATTTATTTATGCGGTATCACGGCAACTCCGCCTAATCGTGAGATTCACAAAGCTGCATTAGGGGCGACCGAATCTGTGGATTGGCGCTATTTTGAGAAAACGGTGGATGCTGTTGCAGAATTGAAACATCGGGGCTTTTCTGTTTTTGCATTGGAGCAAACCCAAAACTCTATCTCGTTGGCCAAGTTGCCGGAACTGCCAAAACCTATTGCCTTGATTTTGGGTAATGAGGTTGACGGCGTTTCCGAAGACGTGATGGTGCTTGTTGATGGTGCGTTGGAAATTCCGCAATTCGGGACTAAACATTCGCTCAACGTGTCGGTTAGTGCAGGGGTTGCGATTTGGGAAATGTTTAAAAGGGTCAAAGGTTAAAGGTGCAGGGGGTAGCTGCGCTCTCGCTCCGCTACAAATTTGTTCGGATAAAAGACGTTTTTCAGTCTTACCATTTTTAAACCACGGCATAGTTTGTCGTGATTTTTTTGTATCTTTGCAAATTCAAATTTGAATTTATGAAAAATTTCGCTGCTATAGATTTTGAAACTGCTAACTACGAACGATCGAGCGTGTGTAGTGTGGGGGTTGTGATTGTTCGCAATAGACAGATTGTGGATAAGATTTATCATCTGATTCGTCCGAAGCCGGAGTGGTATTTGTGGCGGTTTACGCAAATTCACGGACTAACGAAAGAAGATACGGCAGACGCAAAGCTATTTCCGCAGGTGTGGGAAGAAATTGCACCTAAAATTGCCGGTTTGCCGTTAGTGGCACATAATAGTCCTTTCGACGAGGGTTGTTTGAAAGAAGTTTTTCGGGTTTATCAAATGGATTATCCCGATTATGAATTTCATTGCACGTGCAGGGCTTCGCGCCAAGTTTTCGGCAACTTATTGCCCAATCATCAATTGCATACAGTT
>JAITVC010000156.1 GCA_031286005.1 Bacteroidales bacterium | reverse complement strand
AGTTGGGATATTTGCATGGCTAAGAATATGGCCAAAACAGAGCCATATTTCTACTGTTCCGATAATATCGTTGAAGAATATTTAGTAAAAGAAACCAACGAAGATTTCCAACCTATATTTGCACCTAATGGCAAAGAAATTGCCTTTTTGCGTGATAGAACCAAATTGCAAGTTATCGATGTTGAAACGAAGAAAATCCGTCAAATCACCGATGGAAGTCGCAACTTCTCGTATAGCGATGGCGATCAGTCGTTTGCTTGGTCGCCCGATAGCAAATGGTTGGTGCTGTCTTACATGGGCGTGTTCCGCCATCCTTACAACGACATTGGTCTGATTTCTGCACAAGGGGGCGAAATCATCAACCTCACACATAGCGGCTATATGGATGATGGAGCACATTTTGCCATGAACGGTCATGCGATTTTGTTTTCGAGCGACCGCTTTGGTATGCGCTCACACGCTTCGTGGGGTTCTCAAAACGATGTATTTGCCATCTTTACCAATCAAGAAGCCTTAGATAAATTCAAGATGAGTAAAGAAGAAATAGAATTGGATAAAGAACGCCAAAAACTCATCGACAAAGAGGGGGAGAAAAACAGTAAAGATAAAAAGAAAGATACCACAACAACAAAATCTCTTGAAATAGAGCTGACGAATATTGAAAATCGCATTGAGCGTTTAACTCTGCATTCCGGCAATTTGGGTGGCTTTGCGATAACGCCTGATGGCGAGAAGTTGTTCTACTTGTTGAGTGTTGAAAAAGGTTACGACCTTTGGATGCGTGATTTCAAGGCCAATGAAACCAAACTTTTGGAAAAGTTAGGCTCGTCTTACGCAAGTTTGGAAATTGATGCCAAAGGCGAAAAGTTGATGGTATTTTCAGGTAGAGGCATCTTTACATTGGATGTGAAGAACACGAAAACACGTAAAAACATTGCTTACAAAGCACAAGTGGAATCAGACCCTTATGCAAATCGTGAAGCGATGTTTGAGCATGTTTGGCGCACGGTGTCCGAGAAGTTTTATCGTGCAGATATTCACGGAGTGGACTGGAACGGCTATAAAAAAGACTATGAAAAATTCTTGCCACATATTGATAACTATTGGGATTTCTCGGAATTGTTGAGCGAATATTTGGGCGAACTCAATGCTTCGCACACAGGTTCGGGCTATCGTGGAAGTTATGGCACGAGCCTGCCCACAGCGAAGTTAGGCTTATTATTTGATTTAACGAAACCCGAAAAAGGTTTGAAAATCGAAGAAGTAATCGCAGGCAGTCCGTTCGATAAAGCTAAAACGAATGTAAAAGCCGGACATTATTTGACGAAAATCAACGGTGAAGAAATCCTTGAAAATACAGACTTCTTCAACTTCTTGAACGGAAAAGCAGGCGAAGAAATCACGCTTACGTTCAAGGACGGCAGTACGGAATACACCGAAAAAATCAAACCGATTGGTTACGAAGGTGATCTACTTTATGAACGTTGGGTGAAAGCACAACGCGACAGGGTAGAAAAATTATCTAACGGCAAACTTGGCTATGCCCATATTCAGAGCATGAACGATGCGAGCTATCGCACGGCCTACTCCGAAATCTTAGGGCGTTACAACGAAAAGGACGGTATGGTGATTGATACACGCTTCAATGGCGGCGGACGTTTGCACGAAGATGTGGAAGTGCTACTCAGCGGAACGAAATATTTGGAGCAAGTGCCGCGAGGACTAAAAATTAATAACCAACCTACCAAACGTTGGACAAAACCCAGCGTGATGGTACAAGGTGAAGCCAATTATTCCAACGCTCATGGCACGCCTTGGGTGTACAAACAATTGGGCATTGGTAAACTCGTGGGTATGCCTGTTCCGGGAACGATGACCAGCGTATGGTGGGAGAACTTGCCCGAAAATGGTTTGTACTACGGTATTCCTATTGCCGGATACATCGACAAAGACGGTAAATTCTTAGAAAATGCACAGCTCGAACCCGATGTGAAAGTGGCCAACGAAACCAATATCCTTTGGGAAAACCGTGACCAACAAATCGAAGAAGCCGTGAAAATCCTATTGCAAGAAACCTCGCAAAATACGGATGATGTTTGGAAGAATTTCGATTATAACAAGAAAAAATAGGGGACTGTTTTTGTTATAGTCGAAAAAAAATCGTATATTTGCAAATCAATAAGAAAACATGAAGGCAATAGAATTCAAATCAAAAATCAGAGAAAATCAAATTTTAATTCCTCGCAAAATACGGTCGGAATTTTCTACCGTGAATAATAAAGGCGTTCGTGTAGTTATTTTTATGGACGATGCTGATGTTTACGAGGAAAAAGCCTATCACGGAATGGCAAAAAGCCAATTTCTGAAAGGTTATGCCGATTCGGATTCTATTTACGATTTATAAGATTTGAGGGATGAAAAAAATAGAAACAGGAACTGTTGTTTTACTGAAATTCCCGTTTGCAGATGGTGTTAATTATAAACGTCGACCGGCGCTAGTTCTTAAAGACTTTCAAGATGGTGATATTCTTGTTTGCCGTATAACGAGTAAGATTTATAAAAGCAAATACGATATTTACCTTCGCGATTGGCAGCAGTTTGGACTTAAATTGTCATCGGTTGTTCGTGTTCACAAAATGGCAACATTAGAAAAAAATATGATAGAAACAACGATGGGACAAATAGACCAAACCGTGCTAACCAAAGTGAAATTGTTGTATATGTCAATTCCTAACGATTAGATTCTAAAAAAATTCTATACCTTTATTAAAAAAAACGTATGATAAAATTTGTAACTGCCGAAGAGGCCGTAAAAGTCATTAAAAGCAACGATATTGTGCATATCCACAGTGTGGCTGCTGCTCCGCAAAAATTAATTCAAGCCATGTGCGAACGCGGACGTCGCAAAGAGTTTAAAAACGTGCATATCCAGCACCTTCACACCGAAGGCCCTGCACCTTATGCCAACGCCGAATTTGAAGGCATTTTTCAATTGGATTCGTTCTTCGTTGGGCACAACGTGCGCAAAGACACGCAAGCCGGTTATGCCGATTGTATCCCCGTGTTTTTGCACGAAACCCAACGTTTGATTCGCGAGGGTTATCGCCGTGCGAATGTGGTCATGATTCAAGTTTCGCCTCCGGATAAACACGGTTATGTGTCGATGGGGACCTCCGTAGATGCCACATTGGCCGCCGTGCAGTGTGCCGATACGGTGATTGGCGTGATTAATCCGAATGTGCCGCGTGCCTTTGGCGATGCCATGATTAAACTTTCGGAGATTGATATTTTCTGCGAAGATAATACCCCATTAATTGAAGCCCATTTTGCCGAGCCGGACGAAATCGAAACGCAAATCGGTAAAAATGTAGCTGCTCTTATCGAAGACGGCGCTACGCTGCAAATGGGTATTGGCGCCATTCCTAACGCTGTGTTGGCGCAATTGGGCAATCATAAAAACTTGGGGGTTCACACCGAAATGTTTGCCGATGGAGTGTTGAATTTGTACGAAAAAGGCGTCATAAACGGCTCTCAAAAAGGTATCGACAAAGGTAAAATGGTTTCCACATTCTTGATGGGAAGCCAGAAAGTGTATGAATTTATCAACGACAATCCGGGTGTGTTGATGATGGACGTGGGCTATACGAACGACATCAATGTGATTTGCAAAAACCCGAAAGTAACGGCCATCAATTCTGCCCTGCAAGTGGATATTACGGGACAAGTGTGTGCCGATTCCTTGGGCACGAAGTTCTTTTCGGGCGTTGGCGGACAGGTGGATTTCATTCGCGGCGCATCTATGAGTCCGGGTGGAAAACCCATTATCGCCATGCCTTCCGTAACGAATAAAGGCATCAGCAAGATTTGTAATACCTTGACTTTAGGGGCCGGTGTTGTAACCACTCGTAATAATATGCACTGGTTTGCTACTGAATACGGCGTTGTAGATTTGTATGGCAAAACATTGCAAGAACGTGCTAAACTCATCATTTCGATTGCGCATCCCGACCATCGCGAACAGTTGGATAAAGAGGCCTTTGAACGCTATGGATCACACTTTCATTTTGTGAACTAAACTGCTTTTGAGTAGTGTTGGAATGACAAACAAAAAAGGTGAACGAATTTCGTTCACCTTTTTTCATTAAGCGTTGATTGACTTAAGCGCCGATTTGTGCTTTATAGCC
>JAITVC010000138.1 GCA_031286005.1 Bacteroidales bacterium | reverse complement strand
CCATCCACAATATACAACGGAGCGCTGCTTTGCGTGATAGAGCCACCCCCACGCACACGGATTTTAATTTCCGCATCCGGCGAGCCTTCCGTGCTGGTTACTTGAACGCCAGCCATCTTACCCGTCAATGCTTCGGCGGCCGAAGATACAGTGGCTGCAACCAAATCTTTACCCGATACCGATGAAACAGCGCCGGTCAAATCTCGGCGGGTGGTGGTTCCATAGCCGATAACCACGACTTCGTCGAGTGCAACGTTTTCGCTCTCTAAAACGATGTCGAACGTAACACGGCCGTTAAGTTCAATGGTTTGCTTGTGATAACCGATAAACGAAACGATGATGGAATTTATTCCTTCCGGAATGTTCAATTGAAAGCGTCCGTCCATATCGGTTGAAACACCTACGGTGCTGCCCGGTACTGAAACCGAAGCGAAAGGGATAGGTTCGTTTTTGTCATCACGAACAGTCCCACTGATGGTTCTGCTTTGTGCGAATGCACTGCTACTCACGAGCAACATGAACATACAAAGCAACCACATTTTAGCAGAATTAGGATTTGTTTTCTTCATGTGTATTATTTTAAGTTAGATTTAATTTAAACCACAAAGATAGGAATTATTTTTAAATTAACAAAATATTTACATGAAAATAACATTTGATTTATGGGTTATGAGTTATGAGTGCGGGGGGAAAGGGTTAAGGGTAAAGGAGAAGATACGGCTTTGCCTTGCAGGTCTTTCGCATTGCTCAGGATGAAAAAGTTGTGCCCCATGCGGGGCTATTACGATAATTGCCCTAAAAAAATCATAATTCATAACCCATAAATCATAATTTTTTTGTACCTTTGCAAAAAACAAATTGTATGAATAAAAATTATTATTGTGTAATCATGGCGGGCGGTGTTGGCGCTCGCTTTTGGCCGATGAGCCGAACGTCTCAACCGAAACAATTTATTGATATTCTCAACACGGGAGAAAGCCTTTTGCAGAGTACGTTTCAGCGTTTTCTGAAAGTTTGTCCGCCGGAAAATATTTTTATTGCCACCAATTCGATTTATCGAGATTTGGTAAAGCAACAATTGCCAAACATTTCGGATTCTCAAATCTTATGCGAGCCGAGCCGCCGGAACACAGCACCTTGCATCGCTTATGCCAATTACAAGATTCATCAAATTAATCCGGATGCAACGGTTGTGGTGGCGCCGTCCGACCATGTGATTACGAAAAACGATGAATTTACGAATGTGATTATGTCGGCTATGGATGCCGCAAGTACTAACAATTGGTTGATTACATTGGGCATTCAGCCATCCAATCCAAACACGGGATATGGCTATATTCAGTTTGACGAAAACGAAGTTTATGCCAAAGATAATCGTTTGAAGAAAGTGAAAACGTTTACGGAAAAACCGGAGTTGGAAATGGCCAAGCAATTCTTGCAAAGCGGCGATTTTCTTTGGAATGCAGGGATTTTTATTTGGAAGTTGGAAAATTCCATGAAGGCATTTAAACAGTTTTTACCGGAAATAGATGAACTGTTTCAATCGGGATTATCGTATTACAACACGCCGAAAGAGACCGAGTTTATTGAAAAAACATATCCGATGTGCAAAAGTATTTCCATTGATTATGGCGTGATGGAAAAAGCCGAGAACGTGTATGTGTTGTCGTCGGAATTTGGTTGGTCGGATTTGGGCACTTGGGGCTCGCTTTACGAGCATTTGCCGAAAGATAAAGACCGTAATGCCGTTGTTGGCCGTAATGTGATGTTGTACAATTCTCAAAATTGCATTGTGAACATGCCGAAAGACAAGTTGGCGGTTATTCAAGGCTTGGACAATTTTATTATTGTTGAAGATAACGGTGTTTTGCTGATTTGCCGTAAGGAAGACGAACAGCATATCCGGCAATTTGTAACGGATGTTTCTATTGAGAAAGGGGAAAAATACATATAATTTAATACAAAAAAATAATGAAAAAAACACTAAAATTAACAACCATTATCCTTGCGTTGTTATCCGTTCAACTTCGTGCAGACGAAGGCATGTGGATGCCCATGTTGTTAGACCGCAATTTTGCGGACATGGAAAAATTAGGCTTAAAACTTACGCCTGAACAAATTTACAGTATCAACAATTCGAGTTTGAAAGATGCTGTTGTGCAATTTGGCGGCGGATGCACGGCTGAATTGATTTCGGGCGAGGGCTTACTTCTGACCAATCACCATTGCGGTTATGGCCAAATACAAGCCCATTCCACCGTTGAAGACAATATTCTGCAAAACGGCTTTTGGGCGTATACCAAAGAGCAGGAAAAACCTAACCAGGGTTTGACCGTACGTTTTTTGGTGCGTATGGAAGATGTTACGGAGCAAGTAAAAGCGGAGTTGAGCGACACCATGTCGGAGCAAGTGCGTGATTTGAAAATACGAGAGGTTTCGCGAAGCATTCAGAACAAAGCAACAGAAGGCACGCATTACAAAGGTTCTGTATCCTCGTTTTACGACGGCAATGCGTTTTATTTGTTCGTTTACGAAGACTATTTGGATGTGCGTTTGGTGGGAACACCGCCGGAAGCCATTGGTAAGTTTGGAGCCGATACCGACAACTGGATGTGGCCTCGCCATACGGGTGATTTCAGCATGTTCAGAGTGTATATGGGGCCGGATGGAAAACCGGCGACCTATTCAAAAGATAATGTGCCGTTCAAACCGAAACACTATTTGCCGATTTCGTTGGATGGCGTGAAAGAAGGCGACTTTGCCATGGTGATGGGCTTTCCCGGCCGAACGGACAGGTTTGCAACATCGTACAGCATCAATAATACCATCGAAAAACGTAGTCCTTCGATTGTGAAAGTGCGTACGAAAAAGTTGGAAGTGATTGATGAATTTTCGGAAAAAGACCCGGCCGTGCGTTTGCAATATGCTTCCAGACAAGCTATGATTGCCAACTATTGGAAAAATAATATCGGCTTGATGGAAAGTTTGAAAAAGAATAAGGTGGCCGACAAAAAAGTACAATTGGAAAATGAATTTCGTGAGTTTGCCAAACAAAGTCCTAAATATGCCACTGCTTTGAATGATATAGCTTCGGCTTATGATGTGATTGACACTTACACGGTGTTTTCTCAGTATTACAATGAGGCGATTAGAGGAATATCGCTGTATTCTTCTGTTGCAATGGTTTTGCCTATCGGCGAAGAATTACAAAAGCAACAACCGGATGCTAATAAAACGAAACGCACGGCTGATCTTTGGAAAAGATATTCATCGCAATTCTACGGTGCATCATACCAACCTTTGGAACAGAAAAACGCAGCCGAGATGCTTAAACTTTTTTATACGGATGTGCCAAAGAATCAACAGCCGAAAGAGTTTGTAGCGTGGGTGGAAAAGAATAAGCTCAACTTTGATAAAATGGCAGAAGAACTTTACAAAAGTCCGTTGGCAGATCAGTCCAATATGGAGGCGTTTTTGAATAATCCGACCAAAAAAGCCTTAGAAAAGGATATGCTCTATAAATTTGCAAAAATGTTTGCCGACTATGCCGAAGACATTAACCCAAAGGTTCAACCGGCACAGGATAAACTTCGTAAAGCGAACCGTTTATTTGTAGAAGGTCTATTGGCAATGAAAGCCGGCCAAAACATTGCTCCGAATGCTAATTCGACCATGCGTGTAACGTATGGACAAGTGCGGTCGTATTATCCTGCCGATGCGGTGTATTACGATTTCAAAACCACGCTTACCGGCGTGATGCAAAAAGAACAGCCGGGTGTGTTTGAGTTTACCGTTCCGGAGAAATTGAAAGACCTTTACGAGAAGAAAGACTTTGGTATTTATGCCGAAGATGGTAATATTTCAACTTGTTTTATCTTTAATGGCGACATTACGGGGGGAAACTCCGGAAGTCCGGTGCTCAATGCCAATGGCGAACTCATCGGTTGTGCGTTCGATGGCAACTGGGAAGCCATGAGCGGCGACATCTATTTTGAACCTGACTTGCAACGCTGCATTAATGTGGATATTCGCTATGTGCTGTTTATCATTGATAAATATGCGGGGGCGAAGAATTTGATTCAGGAGATGACTTTGCGGACAAGGTAGATAATATCTAATATATTATGGCGAGTTTAGTTAAATTTTGTTAAGATTTAACATTTTTTAACTAAATTTTCTTGCAAGAAAGTTTGGGTAGTTGTACCTTTGCAGAAAAAAAAGACAAAAATTTGCATATATTGCAAAAATGTTATATCTTTGCAGAGGGAAAGTTTATGAAATGGTCAGAACTAAGAAAATTAGCGGAACAAAACGGATGGTATTTAGAACGTCATGGAGGAAATCATGATGTGTATAAACACCCTGATAAAAAAGAAAAATTAGAAATTCCACGGCATCAAAGCCATGAAGTACGAACCGGATTGTTCCATAAATTGAAAAAACAAATAGGATTTTAATATGAAAACGCGAGCTCTTATCGAAATGGGGAAAGATGGTACTTTTGGAATTTTTACACCGGACTTGGAAAGTACAATCTGCGGCGAAGGTAAAACCGTACTTGAAGCTAAACTTGATTTTTGGGAAGGCTACAAAGAAATGCTATTGTCTTATGAAGATACGGATGAAGAAATTCCGGATGAATTAAAAGACTTGGAGTTTACCTATCGCTATGATATGGCATCCTTATTCAACTATTGCAACTTCTTGAACGTTTCCAAACTGGCCGAAGCGATAGATGTTAATCCATCGCTGTTGCGACAGTACAAAGTTGGCAACACTTATATCAGCGAGAAACAAGCTAAAAAGATTGAAGCTGGATTGCATCAGCTTGGCGAACAATTATTGTCGGTATCACTATAAAAAAAGCGACCCCTTGGGGTCGCTTTTTTTTAATAAACGAAACGTGCTGTTATTTCTTCAGCAGTTTGGTTGTTGATGTTTGGCCGTCTTTGGTAGTGATACGAACGTAATACAAACCTTCTTTTAGGGCTGAAATGTTGACTTGTTCATGGGTGTTGCCGGTTTGTTTTTTAATCACAATACGGCCGATCATGTTGATGATTTCAATTTGTTTCACATCCAAACCGTCTACATACAGCACGTCTTTGGCGGGATTAGGGAAAATCTTTACGGATTTGGTCAAATCGTTTTGGGTAGAGGTTTCTTCGCCACCATCATCGTCGCCGTTGTCGTCGTTATTTCCCGAAAGGGCGATATAAAAGAGGTTCATCGTTTCGCCTTTGGTAATGGTGTGGGCGCCTTCGGATAGGTCTTGGGTTACAATTCCATTGGCGGGAACCGTATAGTTTTCGCCGTCAATTTTAACCTTTCTGCCTGCGGCATTATCGTTGGCGAGGCCGAATGCTAAAGTCAGTGTTTGTGTTCCCTCTATTGTGAAACTGATATTGGTACTGCTTTCCATTTTGAGGCAACAGGTGTAGGTTGTGCCGTTAACCGTGCAAGAGCCTTTAGTTGTAGATGTATTTCCGGTTATGGTGATGCCGGAAGCCGTGCCTTGCGCTTTAATATCGCAGAGACCGCCTGCAATACCATCGGGATTGGTGCTATCATCGCCACCACCGTCATCATCGCCGCCGGTGTTACCACCCGTGAAATCTTGTCCTTGAATGGCAACCAATTTTGAGCGGTAATCATTCAATGCTTTTAGTAATGTAGCATCGGCGGCATCGGCCTTAGCGTTGTCGGCTGCTGTGAACGTCCATTTGAAATCGCCACCTTCCATTCGTCCGGCGTAGGCTTTTACGTTTTCTACCACCTCGCTTGTGGCGTGAGGGGTGTAGGCATACATCGTGGGCTTGGTGTCGAAGTTATTATAACCGGCGGCGCCTTGCTTGGCAGTGATGGTTGATGCGATTTCGTCATTGCGATTAGCCACTTCAACGGCATCAAATTCTACGGGGTTTGATGTTGCATGGTATGCACTGAATTTATGCGTAAAACCACCTAAAAACAGGTTGTCGAATGCCTTAATCATACCGCCGTCTTCGCTGCTAAACGTACCGCTTCCTCCTGCAATATCGGTGCCTTGCATGGAAATTAGCATTGGTTTTGGGCAGTAGCCAAACACGTTCTTTTCTACAAAAATAGAGGATGTCTCGGCTGCGCCAACGCCATATTTGGCCACGCCGTCAAAGTAGTTGTTGTACACGTGAGCCGTATGTCGGCGCACACGTGGATGGCGAGAGTCGGAATGGTCGTACCAATTGTGATGATAGGTTATGTTACCGGGTGTTTCTGTGGCTCCATTACCTAAGAGGTGGGTTTTGCCGTTATCCCAAAAGTGGTTGTAAGAAAAGGTAATGTTGTTTGAGCGTTTGCAATCCATTGTGCCGTCGCCTTTGGCTTGGTCGGCATCGCTGCCGGGCATACCGTAAAACATATCGCAGTTGTGCACCCAGATGTGCGAATTGTCTTGTTGCAGGCCAATGTTGTCGCCCTCGTTGCTGGCGCAAAGCATTACGGCAAGGTTGCTGATTTCCACATTGTGCGTGCCTTTTATGCGCAAGCCAAACGAATGGAAAACGGCATCATCGCCAACTCCTTCAAGGGTTAAGTATTCGGACGTCGATTTGTTGAAATCCAGTAGCATATCGCCTTGGCATTGGCCATCCAAACAATTCGTTGGCGTGATAGTACCTAAAAAGCGAATGATAAACGGACGTGTTTCCCCACCTTTTTTGAAGCCTGCAATAATTTGCTGCACACCCACGCACGGATTGCTTGCAGCACCGTTAACCGTGGCCTCAATGGTATTTTTATTGCTTTCGTGAACATAGAGAATTACGGCATTATCTTTCGGTGTGCCATCCAATTTATAGCCTCCCGGAATACGGCCGTTTGAGAATGCGAACCCGGAGCGGTCGTGCGGTTTCACGGTAAGCGATGAGCTTGTGGCGCCTGTTTGTTCCACATCGCCAACAACGGCTTTCACGGTGATGGTATAAGCGCCTGCTTTTAGGCCCAACACATCGGCACGATAATATGTACCGTAAGACCGAATCAAAGCATCGTCGATTTTTTGGTTGCTGATGCCTTCGCCGGAATAATACACATTGTAGGCTTGAGCGCCCTCAACTGTGTCCCAGCAGATGTAGGCAGACTCTAACCAGCCGGCAGATTTAGTGATGGTTTGCGCCGTAATCGAATAGGCGAGGAGTGCAAAACACAGGGTAAGGAGTTTTTTCATGAATTTAATTTTTTTTATATTTATGAGTTATGATTTTTACGCACCCGCTAACAAATGGTGGTCTATTTCTTGTATGAAATTGTCGGGCGATTCGATATGCCAACGATAATACGATTTCTTGGCCAAATCCCATATCTGGTACCGATCGAATAAATCAATAATTTCTTTTCCCGATAAATTTTTTTTATTTCGGTAATATTCAAGCATGAAAATCAAAAAAGTATGTTCTTTACTCATGATTGTTCCTCCGGAAATTCAATGGTTTTATCATTCAGTTCGGATAAAAATAATTGCGATAGAGTTTTAAAACTTAAATGCCAAAGTCCTGTATTAGGGTTTTGCAACTTGTCGAATAAATTTGATTTGTAGAACGCTTTTAACGCTGCCTCTTCTTGATTATTGAACGCAACCTTTATGTCTGCAATAATTTGAGGGATAATGCAAACTCCTAAAAGAACTGATATTTGGTTTTTATCTTTCATTCTAAATGTTTACCTGATAGGATTCTATAAAAACTAAATTGGCTAAAACAGTGTCATTGCAAAACACCACTTGGTTAAACAATTCTTTTACCTTAAATTTTTTCACAGCACTCTCAGTTTTTAATTATAAGTTTTTACA
>JAITVC010000130.1 GCA_031286005.1 Bacteroidales bacterium | reverse complement strand
GTATGAGCAAGTTTCTTGCGGTTCATTTTATAGCCAACTGTGAAATGGGCCAAAACTTGCGGATCAAGTTTCTCTCCGAAAGCATGAGTTTCGTCGAAAATCAGTTCGTGTGCAGCCATTGTTGCCGCTTCATCAACGGGCGTACAACGTTCTCCACCCAAAAAGGCCAAACGAAGGTTCACGCTAAGGATGTTTTTGTCTTTTATTTTCCATTCTTTTCCGCCAAGAGCATTGACCACGATGTTGCGATTGAGGCGTGTGTCGCGCCACTCATCATCACCACCGGTGTATTTACTTTCAAACAGCGAGGCCGTAAGCAGGTAGTACCAACCCTTGTGCAAGTAGCGTTCCAACGTAAGATCCACACCATAGTTTTTTCCTTTTCCTTCGCTCACCAAAGGCGTCATCATCCAGAAATCACGGTAGTTTACCATAGACATCGTGGTGCCTTTTTCCACCGGAATATCGTAGAGATGTTGGTAGTACGGCTCAACTTTGAATCGCAGATGTTCGGATATAGACCAATCGTAAGATAGAACGATGTGATGTGCTTTCGAAAAATCCAAGTTTTTGTTCACAAATTCATCGCCTGTTTTGGGCGTTTGCACAAAATAGTAATCGGTGTTTTCTCTGCGGCTATGCTTGCCGTAAGCCAAAGAAAAGGCATGATTGGGCAATATTTGATAGCGAATACTCGCTCTGGGCTCAATAGAGGCCTTTTTATTGAGATGGAAGTAGGTGCCATATACCCCCACGTTGGTTGTAAGTTGATCGCTTAAACGGAATGAAGACTGACTAAAAGCGGAAAATGCTGCGGTGTTACCTTCGCTTTTTGCGTAATGCACCATTTCGCTGAGAACACCGTTACGCAAGCCTTCTTCGCCCCAATAATCCAAGTTGTAGAACAATCCCGTTGCCGAAATGCCCGTGCGGTTGGTGTGTGAGGCACTGAATTTGGTGTTAAGATAGGTTTCAAGGGTTAAGTTCCAGTTTGTATTTTTCATATCTGTGGAAGGCTCTCGACTTCCATCGCGAAACATATTTTCGCCATAGATGTCGTTTTTCGTGTAGATGGCTGCTGCCGAACTTTTTAGATATGACTTTCCTCCGATAGAAATTTTATGTCCAACGCCACCCATTGCTTTCGTTTGCTTAAAAATAGCTTCGTGTGAGTAGAGGTCTTCCCACATAGTAGTGTCGGTATCGCCACCTTCGGTATAGTGGTCTTTTAAGCCAATGCCCCACACCGAAAATGTTCCTGCTTTTTGTGTGGGAAAGTTCAGTTTGAACGAAAGGTCTTGATAACGCATTCCTCCTGCACCTGCCAATAGATCCGGGAACAGGTCGGCCGCCAATCCCATCGATGAATAGCGATAATTGAACAAATAGGACGCTTGTTTATTCTTGCCCAACGGACCTTCGGAAGCCGCATCAATACCCAAAGTTCCAAGTTGAAATGCATGTTCGTAATTTTGATTATTTCCGTTACGCAATTGCATATCAAACACGCCGGCGAGCGCATTGCCGTATTCCGCAGGAAAAGCGCCCGTAAAAAAATCAGAATTTCCCAACGTTTGCGAACTAAATGCCGTGAGAATACCGCCACCAATGCCTGTCATCTCTGAAAAGTGCGTAGGATTGACGGCTTCAACACCTTCCAATCGCCACGAGAGGAACTGCGGTGCGTTTCCACGAATGGACACACTGTTGCTGCTTGTACTTCCGGCCGCACCGGCAAAGGCGGTAACCAATCTTGCAGGGTCATCGAAACCTCCGGCATAACGATTGGCTTCTTCTACGCTCAGCATACGTCCGCCGGCGAGAGCCATAGAGTTCAGCGTTACTTCTTTATTGACTTTTGCACGAATAACCACTTCGCTTAATTGACTCACATTTTCACGCATGGTCATGTCGAGCACCACTTCTTTGCCCGATGTTACCATGATTTCTTTGGAAACAGCCGGTTCGTAGCCCATGAAACTGCTTTGAATGTCGTAGCGTCCCACCGGCAAGCCCGTTAGCCGGAATTGCCCATTTTCATCAGTTGTTGCGCCAACAACGGGCTCTGCGTGGAGTATAACGACGGTTACATACGGCAATGGTTGCCCCGAAGCACCATCGGTAACGGTGCCACGAATGTTTCCAATAGGTTGTGCCGCAAGGCTTACAGAGAACAAAATACTAATTAATACGATAAATTTACGACTGTTTTTCATATGCAAATAATTTTATTAAATAGGTCATATGGAGCCCGCAAACCTATTTTCATTTCTTTGAGTGAATTTTTATTCATGCGGGGTTCATTACTTTTTATTTTTTACAACTATATGATGTAAAAAAATAAAAGGTTGCAGGGTTATGGCACTTTTTTGAGACAGCCTCTTTTTTTTGTTCTAAAACGGATTGAACATAAATGCGTTAATTGTTTATAAATTCCAGCATTTTGTTAATAACTTTTGTTAAAAACGGTGGTTTTAGAGCTTGTATTTCAATTTTTTTTCGTAACTTTGCCGAAACCAAATTACCACTGTTATGAAAAAGATACTTATTGTTTTTGGATTTTTGTTGTTGGGCTCTGTTTTGAGTGCGC
>JAITVC010000102.1 GCA_031286005.1 Bacteroidales bacterium | reverse complement strand
CTCCTGTAGAAACATGACAATAATCGCCTATGACCACATCATGTTCAATATTAGCCATTGTATTGATAATGCATCCCATGCCTATTTTTACACCGGCATTAACAACCGCTTTGTGTAATACAACAGTCCCTTTTTCAATTATTGAATGTCTCGACACAAAAGCATCGGATGCAGTGATAGTCGCCAATTCCCCACCTGCTGAGATAATTTTATGATGTAATTTTATACGTAATCCGACATCTTTTATTTGACCAACAGAAACTAAAAAATAAGCTTTATGTATAAATTCCGAAATATGGTCGTTTGTTCCTATAATTTTATATCCTAATACTGTTTTGCCTACATTTTCTACCACATCTAAAATACCAAGAATAGACCAACCGATACCTTCAGCTACATCTATAACCGATTTGCAATGTCCGCCACCTCCAACAAGAATGAGATTGTTATGCATAATTTATTCTTCAAGTAATTCAATTAGTTTTGTATCATTATGATAAAGATAACATATTTTACTTCTGAGGCATGCCGCCGGTGCCGATGATTACGATGTCTTTCATAGATTCATGTTTTGTAGGATTGTTTTATACGCTTGATTTGTCGTCAAGTGGTCAAGAAAATATTGGTGTCCGTTATCACCTAAGCCTTTTCGAAAGTTTTCGTCTTGATACAGCTTATCAAAATTTCGCTCATACGCTTCCCCATCGCCGGTGATTGACCACAAACCGGCTTGCGCGTCCTCCAAAATTTTTCCGTAATCTGTGGACTTATCAACCGCCGCAAGAACCGGTATTTTAGCGTTAAAGTAAGATAGCGTTTTTGACGGAATATTGGGAATGGTAAATTTTTCATTCAAGCAAATCAATCCGATTTCGCATTCCTTGACCAACTCATTGTAATCTTCACGCGGAATGGCATTTTTGAAAACAACGTTATCCAAACCTTTTCCCTTTGCCAAATTTTCTACACGTTTTCGTTCTGTTCCATCACCGATAATCAAAAACACAATATTCTTGTTATCCTTTTTTCTTTCGGCTAATTCCAGCACAAATTCAAGCTGCTGAGGTAGCCCGATATTCCCTCCGAAAACAGCCACAAATTTGTTTTGCAAGCCGTATTTTTCTTTCATCTGTCCGGTGGGCGCTACGTATGGCTTCGGAGTTTCCCAATTAGGTAACAAGTGAAGTTTTTTCTTGTCAACCTGCGGATTGTGTTGGATTACAAAATCAATATTTCCTTGCGACATACAACCGATAGCATCGGCTATTTTATACAGCTGCTTTTCTTTTTTGCGAAAAAAATTGAAGAGCAAATTATTTTTGATTAAGCCTAAATCCTTGGCGTTTTGAGGAAATATATCCCGCAATATCAAATAATACTTAGCATTATACCGCTTTTTAAACCAATAAACCAAGCTGCTGAAAGTAATTGGAGGAGTTGGCGTCAGCACCAAATCAAAATCCAAATCTTTGACGTGTTTTTTTAGGGCTTTTTTAAATTGATACGGAAGCCGTAAATTGGCAATACCTTTTTTTATCGGGTTAACATTAAAAAGTTTGTTTGTTTTTACCCGCAACACATGTACGTTGCCCTCCATGTGCAACGAATCAACCTCCTCGCCAATTGACGGAGCGGCAACATACACCGTGTGTCCATTGGCTTGGAACTCTGTCGCTATATCGCTATGCAGGCTACTATTGTTGAGCCGTACATCAGGATAGGATATCATTAAAAACAAGACTTTCATTCGTTTTATTCTTGCCAAACCACTCGTTTTATATAATCTGTATAAGACAAAATAATTCGCACCACCTTGTCCGAAACATTCGGCATTGAGTAATCACTCACCTGACGGAAATTGCGCTCTTCTCCGTTTTTTTGGTATTGCAGCTGCACAAGCCCCTGCATAACGCGCTCCGGATTTAACCCCACCATCATTACAGCGGCTTCTTCCATCGCCTCGGGGCGTTCGTGGGCTTCTCGAATATTTAGCGCCCCGAAATTCAGGATTGACGATTCTTCGGAAATGGTTCCGCTATCAGACAGTACGGCTTTGGCGTTCATTTGCAACGCAATATAGTCGCTCAACCCAAACGGTTTCATTAAATTCACATTTTCGTGAAATTGCACCTTGTGCTTTTCTATCATCTTGCGCGTACGCGGATGCGTGGAAACAATTATCGGCAAATTATACTGCTTCGCAATGGTATTTAAAATTTCAACTAAGTTGAAAAAGTTTTTTTCGGAAGCAATATTTTCTTCACGATGCGCAGAAACAACGAAGTAACTACCCGACTTTAAATTCAACGTGTCGAGAATGTTCGATTTCTTAACTTTGGGTAGATACGTTGTCAAAACTTCAAACATCGGGCTACCGGTTTTTACTACCCTATCAGGTCTTAAACCTTCCGACAACAAATACTCTCTCGCTATATCGCTGTAGGTAAGATTAATATCGCTAATATGGTCAACAATTTTCCGGTTGGTTTCTTCGGGCACACGCTGGTCAAAACAGCGATTTCCGGCTTCCATGTGGAAAATGGGAATGCGCCGCTTTTTCGCAGCAATGGCGCAAAGGCAAGA
>JAITVC010000098.1 GCA_031286005.1 Bacteroidales bacterium | reverse complement strand
TCATCCACGTGATGTCGGTTTTTCCTCCGCGTTCATCATAAACAAACGCCATACGAATGTTTTCTCCGCGGAAATCGTTGAGCAATGCCCAATCGTCTTGACGCGATGCGTTACCCGGACGGATGTTATACACTTTCGTGAAGTCCGTCAAGTCGGTACTGTTTTCTGTCGTAATCATCACACGAAGATTGTCGGCATCAACAACAGCGGCTACGTTACCAATGGTCGAAGCAAATTGCAATTTATAATCGCCCTCTGCCGGAATAGCAATGCGTGGCGAAATCAAGGCCGTTTGTGCATTAGGAGTTCCTCCGTGCCGAACAATACCTTGAGCGAGGTGTGTCCAGTTTCCACTGCCCGCAACTTTTTCAATAGTCCAACCTTCTATTCCTGCTGCAAAACCTTCTCTATAAGGAAGTGTCAGTACCGGGATTGGAATTTCAGCAAATTCGGCAGCAATAGTAACCGCTTCGGTTACTGTGAATGTGCGAGACGTCTCGGTATTGTCATCCATCAGCCATTTAACAAATTTATAACCGGTAGCCGGTGTAGCCACCAAATTCAACTCGGTGCTTTTGCTAATAAGATCGCCATCGGCCACATCAGCATCGCCATTTTTTACAGAAATTGCGTTGCCATCGGTAGGCGTTGTAATATTAACAGAAACTAATTCTTGAACCGCAAGTTGGTCTACACGAAAAACAGGCTGGTTACTTGTTGTAAAACCTACCGGTAATTCTTTCACAAAAGCAATATAAACGGTTTTGCCTGCAAACACATCTAACGAACGTGTAAACGCTCTACCATTTACACCGCCTGAACCAAAACTTGTTGAGGCAGGTAGATCACCTTTATCTGTAAACAAGTCAAAAACTTCAGTGTAAGTAGTATAATCATAGCCATTTGAAGTTTCTCCTACCATTACCCGAACATGATTATCGGCCAAGATTGAAGCAGCTCCCGAAGGACCATAAGCGGCAGTGAAAAACAATTTATAAGTACCTTCTGCAGGAATCTCAATGGCCGGAGTATACATCACTTGGAGAATCGAGTTTCTTGCACCTGGAACCCATGCTACACTTTGAGCAGCAGCTGTATTAGTAGCACCCGAAACATTAGTTGCAACAGCCCATGGGTTTCCTCCAAATCCATACACATAAAAATCATTCAAACTTGCAGCGTTTGTGAAATCGATATTCCAAGGAGCTGTTTTCGTTTCTGCCGGAGTAACAACCTCAAATGTTACAGAGAGAGTTGTATCCGAATTTACGGTAATCGCACGATGAGAAGCCGTAATTTGTGTTGTTAAAGTGGCATTATCCCACCATTTAATAAATTTTGAACCTAAGTTTGGTTTGCTTATAACGTCCAATGATGTATTTTCCAAAACTTTATCGCCGGAGTTAACCGGAGTTGTGCCGTTCATCACCACAACAGTACCATTGTCCATGCTCGGAATTGTTACCGTATATTCAGGGATCTTTACAATTTCTGCCGAAATTGCTACAGGGCCGGTTACAACATACGTTTTGGTAGTACCAATTGCATCATCCCACCATTTCACAAATTTGTAACCATCTTCAGTAGTAGCACTTAAATTTAAAGTAGTTCCTAATGCAATTGATTCGCCGGATGTTACAGGAATAGAAAAACCAGCATCCATATAGCTCACTTCAATTTCACCAAAGCCTGTTTCTGGTTGGGTGATCGTTATAGGGTAAGTAACCGCTCCGTCTTTGATGATAATATCATCAATATCCCAAGTTTGAGATTGATAGCCACCTATTCCGGTATAGTGGAAAGCCACATAAATAGTTTGTCCGGCATAGCTGGTTAATGGAATCTCTATGATTTCCAAATTGCCGTCGGTGTTTAGAGTAACATTATTTACAGCAGTAAATTTAGCAAGGTCATCGTTTCCTGTTGTCGAAATCTTAACGACACAAGAACCAAGTGTCTGACCGGCTTGAATCTTAGAAGTAAAACTCAACGTGTAGTTATCAGCTTCTGCTGGAAGTGTAAACGCCGGCGTAATTAAAGCATTATCCGTGTTTGTCCCACCACTGCCGTGTTGATAAATGCCCGGTGTATTGCCCGCTCCATATTGCGAATAGCCCCATCGGTTTGCATCATTGCCAAGAACAGTCCAAAGATCTGCTTTGTCAATATCAGTCATGAAAAATTCATACCAAGGAAACTCTGTAATAGGTTTAGGCAATTCTTTAAACTCCGCTGCAATCGTAGCATCTCCGGTTACGGTGAATGTGCGTGTAGCTTCGGTATTGTCATCCATCCATTTCACAAATTTATGAGTCGCTTCTGCTGTTGCAGTCAACGTCAATTCAGTATCTTCGGCAATGGCTGTGCCATCAGTTACATCTGTTTCGCCATTCTTAACACTAATAGAGCCACCTGTTGGGGCAGTAATGTTTATAGTGTAGTCAGGGATAGCTACTGTACCTTCTTTTACTGTTACATCATCAACCCACCACGGTTGTTGACGTCCATTGTCTTTTCCAAAAACAAATGCTATATGAACAGTTTGGCCTTTATAGGCCGCTAACGACATTTCCACTTCATTCCAAGTAGGTACGGCATGTCGAACTTTCAAAATTCCTAACGATTGATCAAATTTTACAATAGTATCATTACCCGTAGTCGAAATTTTGACATCATATTCTGTTAAAATCGACCCGTCTTGGGCAGCGCCAAGCCTCGACAAAAATGCTAATTTAAAGTCTCCCTCTGCCGGAATTTCAATGGCTGGAGTAATTAATGCCGAGTTTCTATAGTTTCCATTCTGAGAGTTGGCATAATTACCTGTTCCCGTAGATGAAGGATAGGCACTTGTAGATTCATTAATTTTCCACTCATAATTAGCTCCTGACATGGCTCCAAAGCCAATTACACTCCAACCTTCAGGAAGTGCCGTACCTGCATCAAAATTCTCAAACAGCACATCTCCCGCTGCTCGTGGTACTGCTCTCGCAGGTTCTTGTTCTACCGCTGATGGCGGCGACGTTTCTTCTGGGGTTGGAATCGAACTCCGAAGAAACTGGGCGTATCCCAGTCCGCACAATAGCAGGACTACAAGGGATAAAGTTAATTTTTTCATAGTTTTTTTGTTTTGGTTAATAATTTATTCTTTATTTTAATTTTCTCCGGTCGCTGAGCGAAGTCGAAGCGCTACTTTAATCATGGTTATCATAAAAATCAAGTAAATCACAGTTCAGACAATTTAGTTTTTAACAATTTTCTGAGTATAAAACCCACTGTTCGTCTCCACCTGAAGCAAGTACGTGCCATTCGGCAAGTTCCCCACCTCAATAGTTTCCTCCGCCTTCGGATGAGTGTTTTGATACACCCGTTCCCCCGAAATACGGAACAACGCATACGCCTTAGTCGTTTCCGGCGAAGCATTCACAATCGTCAACCGTTCTGCCACAGGATTAGGGCTAACGGTTGTCGTAACTGCCACATCATCCACACACGGACGGATGCTCGTAGCAATCTTTTCCACTGCACGACCTGCATCTACCAACGGCCCCATCTCCCATTCCGGGTCATAATCATAGCCCGTAGAAATCAAGTGTTTTTTTAGCCAAGCCGGAGTCTTTTCTTCCAGCGGCATATTTATAGCTGCACTAAGCACCAAAGCTGCCACGCCACTTACCATAGGGGTCGACATCGACGTACCATCCATAGATTCGTATTTAGCCGTAAACGGCACCGTACTCATAATATCCGTACCCGGCGCACAAATATCCACCCACGAAGAGCCATAGTTCGAGAATCCCGAACGCCCCCCTTTTTCTGTAATTGACCCTACGCACAACACCTGCGGATCTGCCGCAGGCCATTGTTGTTCGGTCTCGCCATCGTTACCCGATGAAGCAATCACCAATCCGCCCTTCATCACTTCGCCGCCACCAAATTCGGTAAAATAATTTACCGCAGCTTGAATAACCGGAGCCTTGGAACCTCCCCAACTGCATTGTGCAATAGCTGCGCCATTATTGGCGGCATATTCTAAAGACTGGGCCAGATAACTTCCGGCTTTCGGGTTATCTTTGTTCACTAAACCCACACGGGTTAGCATCAACGAAGCTCCTTTGGCATTACCTAATCCGCCTGCCACTCCGGCCACGCCCTTGCTATTGCCAGTGCGGGCGCCCACAATACCGGCCACGTGCGTGCCGTGAGATTCCGAAGCTGTTTTGGGAGCTACATTATTATTGCCGTCCTCAAAATTCCAACCGTAAACATCGTCTATATAGCCGTTGCCGTCTTCATCAACGCCATTATCCGCAACCTCTGCCAAATTCTTCCATACATTACCTCGCAGATCCTCATGGTCGAGGTCGATGCAATCGTCAATAATAGCCACAATCACTTTCGGGTTGCCCGTTGTGATTTCCCAAGCGGCTTCCACGTTGATGTCCATGCCTATAGTAGAGGTATTCAGCAACCCCCACTGGGCACTATAGTACGTATCGTTGGCTTTGCCGGCATGAGATGTTAAAACCACATTAGGTTCAGCCTCCAATACCAATTCATTATCGGCAACAAACGAGGCGGCCACAACCACAGGGTCTTCGCCTGTGGAATACTCTACGCGGTAGTACAAATCCAAGCCATGGGCTTTAGAGCGCTCCACAAATCGAGGGTCGATACGAAACACAGGGCTGTAATTCACCACCGAATGTTTCGCATTCAGTTTCGCTGCACGAGATGATTTGAATTTCGGCATAGCCTTTTTCACCTTGTGGTTACTAAACGTAGCCTGCAATTCATTCTCCACAAACTCCCGCTCAAATTTCACAATCACCACATTCGGCTCATGCTCCACTTGCGCCATCACTGTGGTGCAAACCAAACTGAAAATAAGATAAACTAAAAAGGATTTCATTATTTTTTAACTCTTAGGCTATTAAGCGGCATTATTTTCAAATCAGTTGGAATGTCTCTTACGACTGCATCTTTCGAAAATTTGTGAGAAGTCGAACGTTTTACACCACTTTTGCGAGCTTGTTGAACAGCAGAAGCCGGCAGTTCTCCTTTAAATGTAAATTTCATATCGCCAATGGTTCGTTTTTCCCAACCGGAGACAGCCACCGTTAAATCTCCTTCTTCGTATGAATAAAGAGCTATCCCTACGTTGGTGAATGTTCCGTTATTCGTTTCAATATCTGAGAAAGTGAAAGACATACCATCCGTAGTAACGATTAAGGACAGACCTGCCCTTTCTGTAACATAAACCCAACTACCATCTTCTCTTTGTCCGATCAACGTTTGGCACACGGGTTGATCTTCTGGACCTCGGGCTACCTCTTCCATATTTGGGAAATAAAAACCATCTTCATCCTCATAGATAAAGTATGATGTTGGTTCTCTATCACTACTGCCATTAAAATTGATTGCAACGCTTGAAAAAGAAGAAAATTCAGGATCCGGATCTGCAATAATGGTTTCCTCCCAATTTGCAGGAGTATTTGGATTTACTCCACCATTATACATTTCATTCATTTGAGTGCCTGTTACATTCCAAATTCCCCGAACGTTAAATTCGCGACCCTCACAGTCTTCCTTCTTTCCAATGTTTTTCACAGCACTGCGTTCGCCTTCACCCATTGAATTGGTGGCCTCTACGCTGTAAGCGCCCGCCACGTTAACCGTTAATGTAGCTTCGGTTTCGTTTTCAACAACCACATCATCTTTATACCAAATGTAATCGCTTGCTCCGGATGCATTGGCCGTTAAGGTAATGCCTTGGCTATAACAAGGAATAGTATCCTCGCCCGTAATAGTCGCTTTGCCGGGAACATCACAGGGTTCAAACGTAACTCGGCGTGGAGGATTGCTAAAACTTCCGGTTCCGGTGGCATTAACACCGGCCACGGTAATAGCAACCACCGTTGCAACGGCATCTGTTTTGGCAAGCACCAAAGTAGCCGATGTGGCGCCTTCAATAGGAGTTTCGCCTATTCTCCAAATATACGACGTTGCACCTTCGGCTTCGGCCGTAATCGTAACCGTTGGAACATTGGCCTCGCAAGTTTGGACTGCTGCGCCTTGGATAACAGCCTGTGCCGGAACACTCGCAATATCATCGTCATTGTCTTTTGGCCCACAAGAAACCACCACCATAGATAAAGCCACAAACAGGCTTAAAATGTAAAAAAATGTCTTTTTCATGTTTATTTTGTATTTTTAATTTTTAATTCTCAATTTTCAATTCTCCATTCTCCATTCTATTGAGGGTTCACCCATTCCGGCGTCTGCTCCATATTAAGATTAGTCTGCAAATCCGCCTGCGGAATTGGCAAAGTAAACCGATACCAATCCGGATTATTCGGATCCATCACACGCAGAGTAAAGTCTGCTCCTTGAACAGTGGCTACTGTGCCTCCGTCTTGCGACTTGCGACCTGCGTAACCCACCCTCCAACGTTTCAAACATTCCAAACGAACGCCTTCGCCAATCATCTCACGCGCCCACTCGTCTTGCAACTCATGGTTGTCATTACTCCATGTGGTTAAGTTGGCCACACCTCGATTGGCACGCAGTTTATTCAACATTGCTAATGCGGCGCCTTTGTCCGAATGCGACAAAGCCTCGGCAGCAATCAAATACTGCTCCGCAATACGAGCCACCTTCGGTTTATGTTGATAGTTGGTATAATTGGCCGTCCATAAAGCAGGATTTCCCGGAAATTTATTCAATAATTTAACTTCCTCTTTTTCTCCACTAATAAGAACAAAAATCGAGTTGCCACTGCCATTGAGTATGAAAACTTGACTGCGATAATCATTCGTGTTGGCATACAGCGTATCAACAACCTTTTTGGTCGGAATATAGTTCGGAACATAAACAGGAATACCCACTTGATCCGTATAGCCTTGATTATAATTACTAAACGTGGCCATGTTATCAACCGGCTCATTAACAGAAGCAAATAGCGTCAGAATATCTTCCGTGCTTTCGTCATTTACCCACATACGGCGATAAGCAGCACCATCGGCTACCAAAGGATAACGGCCACTATTAATCAGCCTATTGGCTGTAATAAGGGCACCGTCAAAATCGTGCATCAACAACTGAATCTTCGATTTCAAGGCCAATATCGCATCTTGAGTGATGTCTTCACTATTGGATTTTCCACCGGGCGTAAACATCGGCTCAATCTCTTCCAACTCGTTTAAAATGAAATCATACACATCACCCAATGACGGACGAACCGGACGAGCATCAATATCAAACTTAGTAACAATAGGCACTCCCGGAACACTGTAGGCTTCACGGTCGCCGGTAGGCTCATAATCCTCGCCAAAATACGTAATCAAAACATAGTAAATAAAAGCGCGAACATAACGTGCTTCGGCTTTATATTGTTTGATGGCTGCGGAATCGGAGGCGGTAGATAAGGGAACCATACCCACATTATCCAAAAAAATGTTCGCCGTGTTGATGCCGCCATAGCAGCCCGACCAAAGGGCACCTACATTGTCGGCATCGGTCAACATACCAAGCTCTACACGGTGAACAGGCCCTTGATTGTTGCCATAGTTAGTAGTGGCATTAAACAAATCACTCATCAACTCCGAAGTTTGGGCATAAATGCCAAAACGGCTCGAGCGCAAGCGGGCCAAAACCCCATTGCGATGATAGCGAGCATCCTCTACGGTTGTATAGGCATCTTTAATATCAAACTGATCGTTGGGATATTTATCCAAATCACAAGAGGTGAATAATAAACCAATCGTTGCGATAATTGCAAGTATATTAAATAGTTTTTTCATATCTTTATTGTATCCTTTAATAATTATTAGAATTGAAGTTCAACCCCCACTTGAATTTGTTTACTGTTGCCATACGTGCCGGTAGCTATATTCGCATCTACCTCCGGATCAATACCCATATAATTGGTCAGCGTAAGCAAATTACGAGTGGTGAGAAACACTTTGGCACTGGTCAAAAAGTTGGTCTTAGCCACCAAGCTACGCTCAAAATTATACGAAATCGTTAAATTTTTCATTCGTAAATAAGACGCATTATCCAAGAAAAATGTACTAAAATCCAAACGGTTGGTGCTTGCATCGTCCGACTTCCAGTTCGGGAAACGGGCATCATCACCGGGAGCCTTCCAATAATCCAACACATCCCGACTTTGGTTCAAATAACCGTTGTTACTACCGATTTCTCTGGGGTTCATGGCAAACCAAGAAGTATTATCAATCATGTGTTTACCAAGCACAAAGGCAAAGTCGGCCACTACCGTAATGCCTTTCCAGCCACCCGATAAACCAAAACCGCCTGTAAATGCAGGTTCCATACGAATACCCGTGTTCTGACGCAAATCCGATGCACTAAATGTTTGGGTCACATTGTTGACATTTGTAGTCGTTTTATCAACATCCGAACCGGGACGATAATAAGTAGCTTTTCCATTTTGTTTATCTATACGGGCAAAAATAGGATAATAATACATTACCGGACTGCCCACCACATAAGCCATACCGGAGTTTGGAAGTTCCCAACGATCAAAACCATTGAAAAGCTCCATAACCTTATCGTAGTTATAATTCAAATTGGCATTCACACTGAAATAATAGTCTTTCTTTTGAATGATATTTAAACCTAAAGTCAAATCAGCGCCCGTGTTGCGATAGGTACCCACATTCCCACGCAAACTGCCAATACCCGTAGTATGAGGATAAGGCACACTAAACAACATCCCTACGCGCTCTTTTTGATAAAAAGATAGCTCTACATTGTATTTCTTCAAAAATTGAGCACTCGCCGTAACCGTCAATTGCGTTTGTTTTTCCCAAGCCAAATCCGCATTGCCGGGAGTTATTAGACTAAACGTAGGCTCCTTATTATAACTCTCACCACTCGAACCAAAGAGATAACGATGTTCATAATTGTCAATAGCCGAGTTGCCGGACGTTCCATAAGAAGCCCTAAGTTTGGCTTCTGTAATAGGTCGGATGGCTTTGACAAAATCCTCATTGGTCATATCCCACATACCGCCGATAGACCAAAACATCGCATTACGGTTGTTTTTCCCAAAACGAGAACTTGCATCATTACGCAACGTAAAGTCCCCGTAGAAACGTTCTTTATAAGCATAATCCACTCTTCCCAAAAACGATAAGTTGGCATAAGACTGTAAGCCCGAAATCGCTAATCGGTTAGCAGGATTGGCATAATCCAATTCCCAGAGTCGATCCGTAAATAACTCGCTGCCTTCAGCTGCAGTTTGATTGTAATTATATAAAGTTCCTTCTTGCCCGCCAAGAATTGAAATCGAATGGTCTTTTTGTAACTTAAAAGCGTATTCAATAGTATTCGTAGTAGTCATCGTTACAACTTGTTGACGGTTGTTCATAAAAGTACCAACACCAACACCATCCAATAGCGAAGACGGTTTGTTACCGCCCCAGCTATAATAATCACGAGCATCAGAACCCGAACGATTAATAATTTTCAACCCTTTGATAGGCTCAATCTCCACAAAGAAACTTCCGTTTATTTGAGTATTAACGTTTTCTACAAAATAGTTCTCAGCAATATATTCCGGATGATAGGTTTGCATATCTTCCATCCAATCACGACGATTACCGGCCGAATCCACCGGATTGAACCAAGGCTGATATAGAAACGACAAACCACCACTCAAATTGGCAGAACCATAGTATTGATTAGAACTGCGATTATCACGAGACAACAAGCCGTTCAATCCAATCTTCAACCAATCTTTGGCTTGAGATTCGATATTTGTCCTTACAGTAAAACGCTCGTAATCTGAACCATGAGCTGTGCCCTCTTGCTTAAAATGGCCGCCCGAAACAAAATACATGGTCTTCTCACTTCCTCCCGAAACCGACAAGTCTGTTTGGGCTGTTGGCACATTATCGCGCATATACACATCTAACCATTTCGTATTAACACCTAAATCAAACTCCGGCAGTCTCTGAAGAAAGTTTGCAGGGTCTATTTCTGAATAAAAATCAGCCAATTCTTGGCTCGACATAAAATTATCATAAAACTTACGATTAGCCAATTTTGAAATACCATATTGACTGCGAAGCGTAACCCGTGCATTCTGATTGCGTTGACCTCGTTTGGTCATATAAACAATAACTCCATTAGCCGCACGAGAACCATAAATAGCTGTGGCCGAAGCATCCTTGAGCGTAGTAACACTTTCAAAGTCGTTCTGATTCATAGCCATAATCGTATTGGCGGATACTTGCATACCATCCATAATATAAAGAGGTTCCGATGATGCTCCAAACAGAGAACCATTACCATGCAAACGTACACTCATATTTTCGGAAGGGTCACCCGAGTTAGATGATACAGCCAACCCTGCCACTTGCCCTTGCAAAGCATCCATAACATTACCCACCGGGCGAGCTTGCAACTGCGCCGACGTTACTTGCTGAGCAGAACCTACCGCCGTACCCACCTTGCGAGCAGAACCATAAGTTACAATCTCAAACGTTTCCAAAGTTTGGGCATCCTGCTCCATCACCATGTCAATAGTCGTCAAGCCCCCAATCTCGGCTTCTTGGGTTTTCATCCCCATAAAGCTAAACTCTAAGTGAGTGGCATCATTAGGCACATTACCCAACGAATACTGTCCCATAATGTTGGTGGTAGTTCCGATGGTCGTACCTTTTACCACCACCTGAACCCCCGGAATGCCCTGCTTGTCGCCAACGTCGATAACCGTGCCGGTAATCGTGCGCTGCGCCTGCAAAATGTGTGCCCCTGTCAACAGGAATACCCCAAGGAGCGTAATAATTTTTAGTCTTCTTTTCATGCTTTTCTCATGCTTTTTTTTAGTAAGTATTAAGTTTAATTTATTTTTTTGTAAAGTTTGTAGTTTTTCACAACGCAAAGTTAATAATTATATTTCATATGGGGAAATGAAGTTTGTCCTAATTGCGCAATTTGCCCTTTAAAAACACCATTTTTTGCGTCGATTGCGCAATTTGCCTAATCGTAAATTAAACCCTCTGAAATAAACTAACAAAAACATTTTATAATTCCAAAATCAAGGCATGCGATTGAGATAAGCGGAGTTTACTTTAGTAAATGAGCATTTCATCGATTTAGCATAACGCAGATTTTGAAAAAATTAAGTTGTTTTTAATGATTTTAGGTAAAAACTTGGACTTACGCCGGTAATTTCTTTAAAAGTGGCGTTAAACGTGTTTCGTGATTTAAAGCCCGTCATCAAAGCAATGGATTCAATCGTGAACTTGGAAATATCCTCTTCGGAAAACAGGCGGCGGGCTTCCCGAATGCGGTATTCATTGATAAAAGAACGGAAATTTTTGTTTAAGGCATTGTTAATAACCTGAGAAACATATGCTCGATTGGTTTGAAGAAGATCGGCCAACTTCTCTACCGATAAATCTGGGTCGCAAACAATAGAAACATCTTCTAATAGCGTGTAAATCTGATCTAAAAGCTTGTGCTGCATGTCATCGGTCAGATTACTTTTCATATATTTTACAGAATCATGTCTTGTGGTTGTGTTTTTCTGATATTCAGTTATTTGTATATCTTTCTCAAACAATTTTTTATAGGCTATGTTGAGGGTTTTGTATTGCACAATAATAAACGTAAACAGTGCGCTTAATGTGATTAGAATAATAATTAATATCCACTGAAAGACACGTTGATAACGAATGGTTTTATCTTTAACTTGCTGTTCAATGGTTAGCTTATCTATTTTTCGGTTGGCTTTAGAAACTTCATACAATCGTTGTAACTGACTGATTTCAACAATTTCTTCTTGATTAAATACCGAATCTTTGAAATTGGAGTAATCACGGTAATACTTAAACGCAAGCCGGGTATTGCCTTGATATTCGGCAATTTTAGACAAAATTAAATTATTTTGCATCTGAATTTCCAGCAAATCATTCTCTTTGGCAATCTTGGTGGATGCGTTAATAGACGCTATGGCTTGGTCTATATTTTTCATTTCTAAATACATTTCGCCCAAATCCGTCAAAACAGTCGAAGTGGCTAAGGCATGTTGCCGAGTATCGCCGTTTTTCATTTCGGCCAAGGTCAACTGATAATAATGAAAGGCCGAATCATAAACTTTCTGACTTCGGTAATAAGCTGCGAAACTATGCAGTACGAGATACAAAAGGTCGGGACGCTGGTATTGGGCAAGAGGCAGGGCTTGACTTAAATACCGGAAGGCTTCATCATAATGTTTGAATTCCAAATAGGTGTATCCCAAATTATTAAATATAATCGTACTGTCGCCGCCAAGTGCTAAAGCGTCTAAAAAATAGGTCGTAGATAAATCTTCTTTGCCCAAACGGTGATAAATGGCGCCAAGGGTAATAAAAATTCGAGACTTAAGGATATTGTCTTCAATAGCTTCAGACAACTGCAAGGCATCAAGAAGCAATTCATACGCCATGCGGTATTTATTCTTGAGGTAATAAATGTTGCCCAATTCGATATACGAACGAACCACCATTTGTTGATGCCCAACTGTCATACTTTGCGGAGTCATATCAATCAGCATCGTGAAACAAACCAAAGCTTCATCAATCTGATTATGACTGAGATGATAATAACCTGTATCCAAAAGCGCTTGAGGCGACAGGTGTGCATGGCTGTCGATGAGGTCGGTATCGGGTGTTTTTTCAAAATACAGTACCTGACTTTGAGTCAAATACCCCATCCCCCCAAAGAAGCAAATCAGTATGAACAAACCTTTTTTAGACATCATTTTTCCTATTTGACTGCAAATGTACAACTTTTTTTTCTTTTTTACAAATTTGTCAAAAAAATCGTATCTTTGCAAAAAAAAGTTCCTAAATCTTGAAAAAGAAAACCATAATCCTGCTAATAACCCTGTCCGTTGTGCTGATTTATACTGGAGCAATGGTGTTTTGGCATCTTTATACACCCGATTACCAAATAGAAATTCAAAATCCCGGTGCCGATAATCGGCCGAAAGGCAGTGCCCGAAAAGCCGATGATGTAGTGATTGGCGAGTTCTTCATGCGCTACGCCGAAACGTCCACATCGCTCAAAGGGCAGTGGCCGTGCTTTCGAGGAAGCGACTATAAGAATATCGTTCAGACCAATGATAAATTTAATCTCACGGCCGACTTCCCGATACTATGGAACGTAGAAACCGGCGAAGGCCACGCCGCTCCGGTTATATACGAAGGACTGGTGTATGTACTCGACTACGACGAAAAGATAAGTTCCGACATGCTGCGCTGTTTCGATTTGCAAACCGGTACAGAACTTTGGCGCAGATGGTATCGTGTACCCATGAAACGCAATCACGGGTTTTCACGCACAGCCCCTGCCGTAACGGATAAGTACATCATAACCATCGGTCCGCAAGCACACGTGATGTGTTGCGACCGGATGACAGGCGATTTGAAATGGACAATGGAAGTGCAGAAACACTTCCAAACTGAAGTTCCAAACTGGTATGCCGGACAATGCCCCCGAATAGACGATAACCAACTGATTTTAGCGCCCGCCGGAAAAGACACGCTCATGGTCGGAATAGATTGCGAAACCGGCAAAATTGCTTGGCACACGCCCAATTCAATAGGCTATAAAATGTCGCACTCCTCTGTCGTGCCGATGATCATTCAAGGCAAGAAAACCTACGTGTATATCGGCGTTGGCGGTGTCTGTGGCGTATCGGGCGAGAGTGCCGACAAAGGCCGGTTGCTGTGGAATGTAGATAAATGGAAACCATCCGTAATTGCGCCTTCGCCGCTGCAATTATCGTCAAGCGAAATACTATTGACGGCTGGTTATGGAGCAGGCGGTGCCTTGTTGCAAGTCAAAAATACAGACGGAAAATGGTCTGCAACGATTCTCGACCGCTATAAACCAAACGAAGGCCTGGCAAGCGAACAGCAAACGCCAATTCTCTACCGGCAACTAATCATCACTGTTCCGCCCAAAGATGGGGGAGGGGCGCGCGAAAAATTAATGCTCTACACCCCATCCAACCTGCGCAAACCCATCTGGGAATCCGCAGCAGACGAGCGTTTCGGGCTTGGCCCATACCTCATCATCGGCCATCACCTGTTCGCCTTAAAAGACAACGGTGAATTATATATCTATACCATCGAACAGCAAAAACTAACCTTAGTAAAAAAACAACGCATCATGGATGGCGTAGACGCCTGGGGCCCCATGGCCTACGCCGATGGCTACCTAATCCTCCGCGACGCCCACAGAATTTATAGCCTGAAAATTAAAAACGAATAATTCAAACGTCAATTTGTCAATATTTTCACTGTGATAAACATCAGCTAAATCAAAAATACGTTGTAACCCTTCTCGCCCAATAGCATTTACAACCACATTACGATATAAATGATGTGATAAATCCAAAAATGAGGGTATAAATCCCCCAAATGATGTGATAAAACCCCAAAATGAGAATATAAATTTAAAAATGATGTGATAAATGAGAATATAAATCCCCACACCCATTAACCCTTTAACCGCGAGCAAAGCGAGCATTAACCCCTTTAATCATTTGCCTTTAACCCCAGCCACCTCGCTCCCACCAACAAGCTACCAAGCTATAACCAACAAGCTATATCCTCCACTACTTGTCCACTACTCCTCCACTACTCGTCCACTACACCTCCACTATTAACCCTTTTACCATTTACCCCCTTTACCTTTTTTACCGCAAGCAATAGCGAGCATTCCGCCCGCAAAAATACAAAAAATAATTCAAAATTCATAATCCATAACCCACAAATTTTTCGTATCTTTGCCAAAAATATCGTATTGTCTTATGAATAAAACCTTAAAAATCGCCCTAAACATCTTGATATTTCTGCTTATCGCAGGATTTGGATATTATATGGTAAAATCCATGATGTCTAAAAAAGAAACGGTTTCATCAAACGAAGAAAGTACGGAAAGTACGTTTATCTCGCCGTACAAAAAAACAACTAATTTCGATGCAACTTCCGAAATCAAATGTTTTTACGCTTATGAAAATGTGCTTTATCTTGCTCTTGCCGATAAGATTTCCGTATTCGATTTATCGGGCAAGCATCAACGCGACTTTGCAATAAACGCCGATGTGTGCGATATGATGGTTAACGATGCCACTGTGTATGTGCTGTATCCCACCCGATTGGATTTATATACGCTCGACGGGCAAAAGAAAGGCGGTTGGGAAGCGTGCAGTGATAATTCCGATTATTGTGCATTTACAGCAACTAAGGATTACATCTTTGTAACCGATGCGGCCAACAAAAACATCGTGCAATACGACAAACAAGGCGCATTGGTACGTTTTATCAAAAGTCCCGAAGGCTTTGTTATTCCAAGCTATTCATTCGATATTATCAGTATAAACGACACCGTTTATTGCGCCAATTCCGGCATGCATAAAATAGAAAGTTATACGCTCGATGGCGAATTTATCGCATCATTCGGCGAGGCGGGCACCGGAGCCGGAGCCTTTGCAGGATGCTGCAACCCGGCGTTTTTAGAAAAAATACCAAGCAGTCATATTCTAACGTCCGAAAAAGGAAGCCCCCGAATCTCTTCTTATGGAAAAGACGGCAAGTTCCGCACCATCTTATTCGACGGCAACATGCTGAACAGTGGCACAACAGCTTGCGAAATGCACGTCTCCGGCCAAAGTATATATATTGCAAACGGCCCAACCATCTCGGTCTACACGTTAGACACAAATTGTTTGGAACAATCCTGCGCCGGATGCAAAGTAGAATGCCCTTTGCGTAAATAAAGAAATTATGAAAACAACAACTATTGTAACAGAAATCCGCCAAACCCTAAAAGATTGTGCTGATGAAAAAGCACGTAAATCTTCCGACCATTTTTACAAAGAGGGCGAAAGAGCTTTAGTCTATGGCGTTAGGATGGGCGAAGTAGGAACCATCGGAAAAGAATTTTACAAGCAAATCAAAGATTATCCCAAGCAAGACATCTTTGAGATTTGTGAGGAACTTTGGAAATCAAAATACCTCGAAGAGGCTGTTATTGCTTGTAGATTTACAGAAGCATTACACAAAAAATATGAGCCTTCCGACATCAAAACCTTTGAACGTTGGATTAAAAATTATGTGAATAATTGGGCGGATTGCGACACGTTTTGCAATCACACCGTAGGAACATTCGTGATGATGTATCCCGACTATATTCAAGAACTGAAAAAATGGACTAAATCCTCCAACCGTTGGGCCAAACGGGCATCTGCCGTATCGCTCATCATACCGGCACGAAAAGGATTATTTTTGAAAGATATTCTTGAGATTGCAGATAGTCTACTTCTTGACGATGACCATATGGTACAAAAAGGCTACGGTTGGATGCTGAAAGCCGCAAGCATGAGCGAAACCTTTGTGAAAGGCAATCAAGAAACAAAAGACGAACATTTGAAAGCCGTTTTTAATTTCGTTATGAAACATAAATCTGTCATGCCCCGCACCGCATTGCGCTACGCCATTGAGAAAATGCCGCAAGACTTGAAAGCGAAAGCCATGAAAAAATAAAAACTAAAGAAATGAAAACCGAAACAACCAAAGAACAAGCAGACAAATTATATAAAAACGTCAATACGTTTATTCTTACTTGTGTTGGAGCAGATGGATATCCTCTTACCAAAGCGGTGGTTCCCGGAAAATATAGGGAGTCGATCAACGAATTATTCTTTTGCACCAATACTTCATCCAAATTTGTTGCAGAGATAACTAAAAATCCTAAAGCAAGTGTTTATTTTTACACACGCAGATTGATTTGGAAAGGTTGCATGCTCCAAGGCAATATGGAAATTGTTTCTGCTCCTTCCATCAAAAAAAAATATTGGCAAAAAAAATTCAAAGATGCTTATCCGGAAAAATCATACACCGATCCAGATTTTTGCGTATTGCGATTCGTCCCTATTTCCGGTCGTTTTTATTCGTGGTATAAATCGGTTGATTTTTCACTATAAATAATAAAGGTTCAAGATTAGAATAGCGGATTTTTTCTTAAATTGTTTAGCAAATATACGAATAAATTTTGATTTCTCAAATTATATCTAAACTCACACTCTTTAATGTGCAAATAGAGTTTGTGTTTATGAATACCTCTAAACTTTGAAAGTCGGACTTTACA
>JAITVC010000049.1 GCA_031286005.1 Bacteroidales bacterium | reverse complement strand
GTTAATTTTTTTGTAGGGGTGATGCATGCATCACCCCTACAAAAAAATTAACCTCTACCAATATTATTCAGCATCACGAACACAATCGAAAGCTATTATCGTAATGACTTGATTAATATCGAATTGTTGATGATTTAGCCAGCAGATACTCTGGAGCAAAATCGGCTCCATTGGGCCATTCCACAGTGTTATAAATGATTTTTCCTTGTCTAAAGAATACAGGATCCTTCAATGGTTCAAACACCTCTCCGGAAAGGTCGGGTTCCAAATCCACAATTTTGGTTTCTCCTGTGCTAAACTGCAATTTAACATTGTAGTTTTTAAGAAATTCCACGTTTTTAACTTCTAAGAATGTTGTTTGTGTCATGTTTTTAAATTAAAGGATCTATTTTCCCGATAGGTTTTCCGTTTTGAGCATTATTCCACTGGTCTAATAATTCGTTTCGATGTATTTCGAGCCAATCAAAAACTAATTTCAGTGCTCTTTGTGGCATTTCGCCCGCTACGATTCCGGTTGTTATGGAAACTGTTGCTTTATAATCTCCATACCATACATGAAAATGTGGTGGATTATGATCTTTAAAATTCATAAGAATCAAAAGTCCGTAAAATTCACTTATTCTCGGCATAACTTATTTTTTTACAAAATTACAACAATTTCCCCAATTAAACAAATTTTTAACTCTTTTTAACATAAAACAAAAAAGCCGAGACGTTAATCTCGGCTTCATAAAAAGAAAATTAGATTATTCTACGTCTTTTACACAACGAAGCGATCCTCCAGCGTCCTTCATGCAACCAAGGTTGCCAATATAGATCGAAGCTGTAGCGGAAGAACCTTCAGTAGCTTCTCTGTACATCAGGCGAAGAACGTTGGCAGAGTTTGCATCTGCCTCTGTGCTTGACCAAAACCACACTTGTCCTTCTTGACGTGGAGCTTGCATGGCAGGCTTAGCGCCGCTTATTTCACCGCCCCATTTTTCAGAATTAATATAAGTAGCACTGATAAACGCTTTAACAACTTCGATATCTCGATCCGGATCCTCTTCTAAAAATTCTGCACCTCCAAGTTCCGTGTTAAGAGTTTCGAAATCGCCTTTCGTTGGCACTCGCCAACCTTCTGGGCAAAGAACATTGCCAAACTGATTGACCATTTCCCACGAAAACAAATCGCCTTTTCGATCAGGATTTGAACAACCATCGGCCAAAAAAGTTCCCTCTGACATATTTTTGCTTTCAAAAGTTGTTTTTCCACTGGTCATAGTGGTGGTCACGGCATCCGACCATGCTTGGCTGCCCACAATCCACACACCGGTGGTGGCAAAGCTTGCTGTTCCCCAATCGCCGGCATCCCAACTTTCGGGTACGGTGATTTCAGGTTTTTTGTCATCGTTCTCATTGTCTTTTTTGCAAGATGCAAAAACAGTTACTAACGCAATCGCACAAGCGATTAATCTAAATGTGTGTGTTTTCATAATGTTTTGTTTTTTAATTGTTTTATTGTTTATTAGTTTAATTTAAGTCTCATTGTTAATTGTGGCTTCGATTTCGCTCAGCCACCGGGTATGATCGTTGAGCGGAGTCGAAACGACCGATTTATTTATCGCGAACACACCGAAGTGCGTGACCATCCGCCTTTTCTACTGCACTCCCTTTAACGTGGAGCTCGCCATTCCAGCTATCTTCCTCATTAGCAACAAACATCATGTGAATAGCATTACTTTCACTCAGCTGTGTCTGCGACCAATAGTGTGCACGACTACCCACATACCGCAACGAACCATCTGTCATGCCATTAAGCTCCCCACCCCATTCTCCAAGATATTTGGTGCGAATAAATTCAGCATCAACTCTAAAATTTCCTGTTCCGCCAAGGCCCAAATCCAAAGTCACAAAATCTTCTTCCGTGGGCACTCGCCAACCATCGGGACAAAGAACATTGCCAAATCGATTAACCATCTCCCACGAAAACAAATCGCCTTTTTGGCCCGGATTAGAACGACAATCCGCCACATAAATTGGGTTTGCCGGATCAGACTTGTCCACGCCTTTATAACTTGTTTTGTCACTGCAATAAGTAGCTTGCACAGCATCCGACCATATTTGATTGCCAACAATAAACGTGTCTCTTGTGGCAAAACTCACGTCCCCTAATGAGAAATTTACAACAATCTTGCAGACTGCCGTTTTTTGGCCGTCTTCTGATGTAACCGTAATAGTCGTTTCGCCTCCCGCTAAAGCAGTTATTAAACCATTCACAACATTAGCTATAGAGGGATTTGCAGATGTCCACGTTACATTCTTATTGGATGCCGTTTGTGGCAAAACAATATGCGCCAAAGTCAGCGTGTCGCCAGCACTAAGAACAGCATTGTTCTTGTTTAAAACAACCCCTATCACAGCACCATCTTTCCCGTCATCCTTTTTGCAAGCTGCAAAAACCGCTACTAACACAATCACAAAAGCGACCAATGAGAGAGTATGTCTTTTCATAGAATTTGATTTTTAATTTACAATTGAATTAATATTTCCTTTGCGTTTTCATAGTGCAAAGATAATATCAAAAATACAATTAATAAAATATAGTTTAACCAAATTGCGCAATTTGGCTAAACTAAACACAAAACAACGCTGAAAAACAACTCTTTAATATCATTAGGAATTTCTTTTCACAGACTTCATATAAAACCCCGGACTAACCCCCGTAACTTCCTTAAAAGCCGTATTAAAAGTCGTACTGGATTTAAATCCAGTTTTAAATGCAACAGCCTCAATAGTATATTTAGAAGCATTTTGCTCCGAAAATAACCGTTGCGCTTCCCGAATACGATAATCATTCACAAATGCACGAAATTTTTTCTTTATCAAACCGTTGACAACTTGAGAAACATACGCCCGATTGGAATGCAGCAAGTCCGCAAGTTTCTCTACCGACAATTCCGGGTCGCAAATCACAGAAACATCCTCCATAAGGGCATAAATTCGGCTCAAAAGCTCATCTTGAGCTTCGTCCGAAAGAGTACTCTTTTTATACTTCGACGGTTCCGGAGAACTGTCTTCAAGCTCTATAATCTTGATATTCTTTTCAAACAAAACTTTGTAAGCCGTATTCAATTTCTTATTTTGAGCAAACACAAAAAACAAAACTGTACTTATCAACACCAACACAACTAACATAATGTATTGAATAGCATTTTTGTAACGAATCGTTTTAGCCTTGATTTGCTGATCTATAATCAATTGCTCAATCTGCTGATTCGTTTTAGAAGTTTCATACATTTGTTGCAATTGATTAACTTCCATAATTTTTCCGTTGCTAAATATTGAATCCCTAAAATTCGAGTATTGCATAAAATACTCAAAGGCAAGCGCATCACGACCTCTCGCTTTTTCTATTTGGGATAAAGTCAAATAATTATCCATTAAAACCCCCAAAAACGCATGTTCTTTCGCCAAAGCATTAGATAAATTGATGTAAAATACAGCCCCATCCGGGTTATCCGTTTTTAGATACAATTTCCCCATGTCCGACATCGTTTCCGCTTTCTGTTTCACATTATTGTTCGGATCATTCAACGATAGCAGAAAATAATAATGCGCCGAATCATAAGATTCCACCTCTTGATAATACAACGCCAAAGTATGATATATGATATTCAAATATGAGGTATCATGCCGCAATAAGGTTTGCAAAGATTGGTTGATATAATCAAAGGCTTCGTTTAGATGTCCGGTTTTAACGTTTGTATATCCCAAATTATTTAATATAAGCGACATCACAACACTGTCTTGAGAAAATTTCAAGGCTTCGGAAGCATACAAATTCACCAAATCATACGCATCAAAACGATAGTAAATATTTCCGATATTAGCATAAATCCGAGATAGATAAGTCGTATCATGAATACCTTCACTTAATTGCAATGCCTTGATCAACAATTCGTATGCCGTACGGTAATTATCCTTGTCAAAATAAATCCCCGACAAATTAGTGTAAGCCTCCACCATCTTCTTCCCATGTTCAGTATCTAACCGTTGAGGAATACCATTAATCAACAAACTATAACAAACCAAAGCTGTCTCAATACGACTCGCTCGCTCATAAAATTTTGCCGTATCAAGAAGTTGTTGCGCAGAAAGATGCTTGTATTTAGAAACAAGATCATCATCGGTAGAAACATTAGACAAAAGCCCCTGCCCATGAGCGCCAACTACCCCCACAGAAAAAATCAACGCAAAGATAAAAACAATTTTCTTTAACATCTCGAATCCTTTAAAACTACATACAAAGATACAAAAAATTTATGAATTATGATTAGTTATCTCTCTATTCACTATTAACTAATCACTATTCACTCCAAGCAGCCCCCAAATAGCCATCAAGTCCACTACAACTCCACTACAAGTCCATTATTGATTATAACCAAGCTACCCCCAAGCCATATCCAACCCCGCTCCTCGCCCCCAGCTACCTCGCACCTTTTAACCCTTTAACCACTCGCAAAGCGAGTATTAACCCTTAATCCTCATTATTTACTGTATCATTTACGTTGCCATTTTTCACTAATCACTAAACATTAATCCCGAACCTTTCTTATGCATGGAAAAAAATAAGGCCGCGCCAAACTATTTGGCGCAGCCCCATTCCGTACTTCGATTGGCTAAATCAATTAGTTCAAAGCCAAGTTACGTTGGTTTTCTGTAACGTTTTTGAGTGCAAACAAACCCGCTTCAGAAAGCGTAACAACGCTACCGTTGTTCAATTTCACGTGCATGTCGTCAATGCAAACAAACAAAGGTTGAACACCGTCTTTGGTTTCGAGCGACCAAGATTTGTCGGTTTCGTTGAAGTTGAACTTCACAACTTCATTCGTTGCCATGTTTGTGATGGTGTGACCGGCCGGAGTGGTTTCTACTAAAAACGTACCGTTTTCTGTGGTAATTTCTTGCGTGTTGTAAGCCAACGGATTTGAACCTGTCCAAAATTCAATCGTATTCAAGATTACGGTATCAATGAACAAAACAGCTCCTCCAATCCACGATCCAAGAATCCAAAAGATCAAGTTGTTAATAAATTTGTTGCCGGTTACAGACTGGTTCCATTCAATGAATTTCTTGGTAAGAGACCAAGATCCCATGCAAGATTGGAAAAGAATTGACGACATCAGCGCAATTGCGACTACTTTGATAAATGTT
>JAITVC010000083.1 GCA_031286005.1 Bacteroidales bacterium | reverse complement strand
ATTTCCTAAGTATGACGAAAAAGTTGTCGATAAGGCATTGGAAGAGCGTATGCAGTTGGCACAACAAATTTCGTCCATGGTATTGTCGTTGCGTAAACGCTCAAATATCCGTGTACGTCAACCGTTACAGAAGATTTTAATTCCTGTGATGACGAAACATTTGCAAACGCAGATTGAGAATATTTCGCATTTGATTTTATCCGAAGTCAATATTAAGACTATCGAGTTTCTTACGGAGACGGGCTTTTTGACCAAGAAAATCAAAGCTAACTTCAAACAGCTTGGTCCGAAATACAGCACGTTGATGAAGCCGATTGCCGCAGCCATCCAAGCCTTTTCGCAAGGTGATATTCAAAAATTAGAAGCCGACGGAAAATACAATTTAACCATCGAAAACCAACCGGTTGAGATTTTGCTTTCGGATGTGGATATTATCACCGAAGATATTCCCGGTTGGGTTGTGGCTAACGAAGGCACCTTGACGGTTGCGTTGGATGTAACCATTTCCGACCAGCTTAGAGAAGAGGGGATTGCCCGCGAATTGGTAAACCGCATTCAAACCATCCGCAAAGAGCAAAATTTTGAAGTTACTAACAAAATTAATCTGATTGTTGAAAAAAATAATGAACTAAATTTGGCAGTTCAGAATAATTTTGCGTATATTTGCACCGAGACATTGGCTGAGTCGTTGGATATGGTTGAACAAATCAACCATCCGAATGTTCAAGAAATTGAACTGACGGAAAATCTGAAAACTCGCGTAGTTGTAGTGAAAAACGAATAATGAATAATGTAGAGGCGAAACATGTTTCGCCCAATAAAATCAAATTGGAAAGGAACTGAGTTATGGCAAAAACAGAAAAAAACCGATATTCCGACAAGGAATTAGCAGAATTTAAAAAAATTATTCTGGCGAAGTTGGAAAAAGCTCGTGAGGATTTGAAAATACTGACGGAAGCGTATGTCAATAATGGCGAAAACGACATTAACGACACATCGCCTACTTTCAAAGTATTGGAAGAAGGCTATCAAGTGATGTCGAAAGAAGAAAATGCCCGTTTGGCAGCCCGTCAACAAAAGTTCATAGCATCGCTCGAAGGAGCCTTGATTCGCATTGAGAACAAAACGTATGGTATTTGCCGCGAAACGGGCAAACTCATTGCGAAAGAGCGCCTGCGTTTGGTGCCTCATGCTACCTTGAGCATTGATGCCAAACTCCAGCAAAACAAACCGAAACCGGCCGTTCCTCAATCAGATTTAGACTAACGTGAAACGAGGTTATTTACCGTTTGTGATTATTGGCGCCGTGTTGCTGATAGATCAAGTGTTGAAGTTTTGGATCAAAACCCACATGGTTTTGGGGCAAGAGTTTGTGATTACGGACTGGTTTCGCATTCATTTTTTGGAAAATCCGGGCATGGCGTTTGGATTGTCGTTTGGCGGCGCTACGGGAAAGTTAATTTTGTCGCTGATGCGGATTGTTGTTGTGATAGGTATTATTTGGTATATCTATGATTTAATTCGTAAGCGTGAAAGTAAAGGAATGATTGCAGCGGTTTCGTTGATTGTAGCAGGCGCTTTGGGCAATATTTTGGACAGTTGTTTTTACGGTTTGATATTTAATGACAGTTATTTTCAAGTGGCGCAATTTCTGCCCGAAGGTGGGGGGTATGCGCCATTTTTGCACGGTCAAGTAGTGGACATGTTTTATTTTCCGTTGTTTGAAGGTACATATCCGCAATGGTTTCCTATTGTTGGCGGTGAACATTTTTTATTTTTCCGTCCGGTTTTTAATATCGCCGACTCGGCTATAACCGTTGGTGTTATTCTGTTCTTTATTTTACAGATTGATTGGAAGCGTAAAAACCCGCAACCCGAAGTCAGTTAAACGGCTAATAATTTGGAATAAATAGTTGCTAATTTTTGGCCTACAACCGCATCATTATAACGTTCGTGAGAGAGTTGTAAGGCATTTTCTTTGCAAACATCGTAGATGATTGGCTTGGTAAGGATTTCTCTCAACGCATCTGCCAAATGGTCGCTGTTGTTGGGAAAGTAAAATAAACCGGCATTTTGAGTCACTTCGCCAAACGACCCTGTATTCGGCACAACAGCTGGTCGGCCGGCTGCAAAGGCTTCACTCAAATATAGTCCGAACGCTTCGTTGAACCGGAGTGGAGTGCAAATCACGGAAATGCTTTTGTAAAAGGCTGTATGTTGATTTAGGGCGTAATCATTCGACCAAATTACATCCTCCCAAAACGGTTTAAGCGTATCTATAACTTGCTGTACCAATCGTTTGTTTTCGCGCGTGTAGCCACCACCGATTTTCAGTTTCAAGTTGGGAATACTGTTTTCTTTTTTTAATTTGACGAAGGCTTTGGCCAAAATATCCAAACCATTTTCATAATTCAGACGATAATGAAACCCAATCGTTGGATGTTCGGGATAATCCGAAGATGCGTATGCTTCCACATCGACACCTGGATACACTGCTTCAATGTCTTGAATTTCGGGATATTTGCTTTGTGCATACGATTTGTAATAGTCGCTTGACGTAATAAACTTATCCACATATTTGGCATTTTCGCCAATGGCTTGCCATGCTTGTTTAGCGTGATGCTGTTCGAGGCTATCCAGCCAAACTTCCTCGTCTTGCAACGTGCAAACAACAGGTATATCCATGCGATGTTTAATGGCTTTTGCAATGCCTATCAACATAGATGTTGAGAGATGAACGATGTCCGGACATTCGTGCTGTTCCATCCAATCGATAATTTTTCCGGTTTGTTCCTTGAAATTCGGGTCATCACCTTTAATCATCGAAAGCGTCATATCTTCCATGCCTTTTGCCGATGTTGAGCCCGAAAAACGGGATGCTAACCGCAGAAATAGAGGAATGTTGAGGGCTTTTTCGAGCCAATGCGGCATTCTGCCTTTATTGAAAAATTTTTGTGCAACATAGTAGGACGTTGCCGGAAAAAACAGGGGGGTATCTGCTAAAAAAGATTGGTCTGTAAACGGCAGGTACAACGGCATCACTACCACATCATGCTCCGCACGGCGCAAGGCCTGCGCATATAAACTATCACGAAAGCAATTGCCACAATAAAATGCGTCGCCGGAACCGGGTATGATTAGGAGAATTTTCATAAGCGTTAACGATGTAGCGAAAGCGATGCCTTCTAAAAACCAGCTCCTTGAAACTGCTCCAAGAATCGCTTATCGTTCTCGGAAAACAGACGTAAATCTTTCACTGTAAACTTTAAGTTTGTGATGCGCTCAATACCCATTCCAAAGGCAAATCCGGAATATACGGAACTGTCGATGCCACAATTTTCCAAGACATTTGGATCAACCATGCCGCAACCTAAGATTTCGACCCAACCCGAATGTTTGCAAAATGCACATCCTTTTCCACCACATAGATTGCACGAAATATCCATTTCGGCAGATGGCTCTGTGAATGGGAAAAAAGACGGGCGCAAGCGAATCTTGGTTTCTTCGCCAAACATTTCTTTGGCAAAATACAACAAGGTTTCTTTCAAATCAGCAAAAGATACGTTCTTGTCAATATACAATCCCTCTACTTGATGAAAGAAGCAATGTGCACGTGCCGAAATGGCTTCATTGCGATACACCCGACCGGGGAAAATAGCACGGATGGGTGGCTTTTGTGTTTCCATCACACGCACTTGCACGGATGAGGTGTGGGTGCGTAACGCAATATCATTCGTTCCGTTTTTTTCGACAAAAAACGTGTCTTGCATATCACGTGCCGGATGTTCGGGCGGAAAGTTCAAGGCAGTGAAATTATGCCAATCATCTTCAATTTCGGGGCCTTCTGCAACAACGTAGCCAATACGTGAAAAAATCTCGATAATTTCTTTTCGGATTAAGGCTATAGGATGCCGAGAGCCCATTTCAAAGTCATTCACAGGACGGGTTAAGTCTTCGAATTCATCAGCATGCTCAGTTGTTTCGAGCGCATCTTTGATGGCGTCTATTTTTTCTTGTATGGTATTTTTTAACGTGTTCAACTTTTGTCCGATTTCACGCTTTTCCTCATTGGCAACAGTTTTGAAAGCCTCAAACAAATCGTTTAACTCGCCTTTTTTACCCAGCATTTTTACCCGAAATTCTTCCAAGTTATCCATCGTGGATGCTGTGAAATTTTGGGCTTCGTCAAGCAGTTGATCAATTTTGATTTTCATAGTTGGAACTTTAATTTTTTAACCTTATTTTGCGATTTTCATTGTCATTCTCACATCACTCAACGGGCGATCGAATTTATCCGTCATCATAGAACAGATTTTTTCAACCACATCCAAACCGCTTACAACATGTCCGAAAACCGTATAACCGCCATCCAAATGTGGTGTTCCGCCGATGGTGGTATAGGCTTCGATTTGTTCGGGCGTGTATTTAACAAACCGGTTTGCATTGAATTTTTCCATTTGTTCGAGTGTGTAAACTTGGCCTTGCACGATGTAAAACTGACATCCCGACGAACGTTTTTCGGGATTTACATTATCGCCTGTTCGCGCGGCAGCCAAAGCGCCTCGTGTATGCACAAGCGGTTGCTTGATTTCGGCAGGCAACGTATAACCAATATCACCATTTCCCAAGAGCTTACCGGGAGCGGCATTGCGGGAATCAGGGTCGCCGCCTTGAATCATAAATGATTTGATGCAACGGTGAAACAATGTGCTGTCGTAAAAATTTTCTTTCACGAGTTTGATAAAATTATCCCGGTGAACAGGTGTTTCATTATAGAGTTCAATCACGATTTCGCCTTCGGTGGTTGTGATTTGAACTTTGGCGCGCTTGTGGTTTTGTGCGCATACAATAGTTGATGCAAAGAGCATGGTCAATACGATAGTAATTATTTTTTTCATGACATAAAGAAATTTGAGTTGTGACTTTAATTATTTTGAAATCCATTGTTCGGGGTTCAGTTTCGACAGGTCTTTCCAAATTTGGAACTTCAACACCGTCTTATCGTCGGCGCCGTAGGTGTTAATGGTTCCGAGTGTTTGTTTGGTGGTTACTTTTTGACCTTTTTTCACGCTTACCGATTTCAAATTGCTGTAAACGGTTCGATAATTTCCATGCACAAGAATTAGCGTTTTTGCATCGCCATAAGGAGACGGATACACGCCCATAACAATGCCATCAAATACGGCGCGAACGGCTTCGCCCTTGCGGGTTGTAATATCAATACCGTCGTTGTTGATTTTAACACCTTTATAAAGTTCATGTTCATGCGTTCCGAAACGTTCGGTAATTGAGCCGTATTCTGTTGGCCAAGGAAGTTTGCCCCGATTGCTAGCGAAGCTATTTGATAATTTCTTCTCTTCGGGTGTGAGTTCATAAGCATCCGGATCTTTGGGCTTTGATGCGGATTTGGCTGGTGTAACCGTTGGCTTTTTATTTTTCTTGGCTTGTTCGGCTGCTTTCTTGGCCGCTGCTTTTCGTGCGGCTTCTATTTCTTGTGCTATGATTTTTTCAATTTGTTGCGAGAGTTTCTTTGCGGCAGCTTGATCTTTTTTGATATTTTCCCGCAATTGCTTTTCTTTTTTTTGAAGTTCGGAAACGGTTTTGTTTTTCTTGGATTTCTCGGCATCCAAACTTTTCTTCTCGACTTGTTCTTTGTCTAACAATTGCGTTTTAGATTGTTTTTCCTGCTCAAGCGAATATTTGGTTTGGGCTAATTCGGTTTGTTTTTGACGAATCAGCGTAACTTGTTCCTTACGATGCGTACTGTATTGCTGAAAATATTTCAATCGGCGATAAGCCTGATTAAAATTTTCGGAAGCCACAACAAACATGAACTGTTCCGATGGGTTCATGTGCCGCTGCGTGGCAATCAAGAGTTTGGTATATTCGGATTTCAGCTTAGCGATGTCCCGTTGAAGCGATGTTATTTGATGTTCATAGTTTTGAATATCACTATTCACAACAGCAATCTCTGAGTTTATCGTTTTAATCAAGCGGTCGCGTTGGTTGATTTGATTGTTCAGTATTGCCAGTTGATTGAGGTTTGCACTCTTCGACTTCGATGTTTCTTGAAGTAACTTGTTGTTGTATTGAATTTGTGATTCTATTTTCTTGGCTTGCGCTTGTAGATTGGCTTTACTTGGTTTTTTTTGTGCATACGACATCGTCAAACAACTCATAAAAACGAGCGTTATTACCGATTTTAAACATGTAGTACGATTCAAAAAACAGGTCATAATTATATTTTCTTAACAGATTCGGGAATAGAAAACGGCATATTTTGAGGCACGTTGACTTGTATGCGTTGGTAATTCAATTGCAATTCAAAAAGCGTAGGCTCTTTCATTTCTACGATTATTCTTTGAGGAACTTCGGCACCGTTAAAAATGTCATAGTTTTCGTAATTTATCTTTACGGCGGGATAGTCTAACGAATAAATTCCTATCAACAAGTTTTGTAGCATGTCAAATGTGAAATCTATTCCTGTTAATTCTTTGAAAAAACCTAAATCTCGTATAGTCGCCGTTTTTTCATACTTGTTGTAGAGGAATACCGAATCGGGCGTTACTTTCAATCGAGCCACTTCCATCAAGCCTCCCATTGCGGAGATCATGATCCAGATTTGTTCGTTGTTTTTGATGCGTAGTTGTCCGCCAAAAGACATTTGGTCGCCATTCATATTGACCGTTCCGTTGAGATTAGCTGAAAACCAGTCAAAGGTAAGACTCAGTTGGTCAAGAGGGGGAGCAACCACCGTGTCGGGCGATTGTTGTTGAACAGATACGACCGGCTCTGTACTTGGCATTTCGGTAATCACGGGAGCTTGACTTTGCACTTGTTTGGTTGATTTGCAGGCTGGCATGATGGCCACAAAGGTAAGCAGTATACATGCAATCGTACTATTCTTCATGAGTTAGTTTTCTATGAGGTTTTGGGTTTCTATTTTTTGATTTAGGACATCCGAACAGGCTGCTTCATCCACTCCTTTGGCTTGTTTCCAAAAATTCAACGCTTGATCTTTGTCGCCGAACTTCCAAAGAATATCCCCGTAATGCTCAAGCAAGGTCGCTTCTTGACTGACGCTGTATTTCAACGCCAATTCCATAATGCTTTTCGCTTCTTTATATTTGCCTCGTTGATACAAAACCCATGCGAATGTATCCAAATACGTCGGGTTGTTCGGATTTCTCTGACAAACCAAGCGAGCCATCTTTTCGGCTTCGTCCAGCTGCTCTTTCCGCACGGATAAGAAATAAGCAAAATTGTTTAGCACCAACGCATTTTCCGGCTCAATCTCTAAGGCTTTGCGATAATTCAAATCCGATTTTTCGGGATTCTTCAACTGATGGTAAATATCGCCCAAATCACTGTAAAGTTGAGTTAACAAGCGGCGATTGGTTTGTGCCAGAGGTATGGCTTGCTCCAAATATTGCATAGCCATGTCGTAGTCGGCTTTGAGGTTATACGCTATGCCCAGCATGTAATACACCAACGGCTGTTCGGGGAACTGCTCCAACGCCTGCTGCGCATCGTTCAGCAAAGATGCGGTATCCATCAAATTCAAATCGCAAAACAACAAGGCTTCCCAAATCAAATATTTCGACACATTTTGTTGAATGACCTCCCGGTATTTATTACGTGCTTCCGCATAGCGGTCATCACGTTGCAGAAAGTCGGCGTAGATAGATAACGCTTTCGCATCGGCTGGATGTGCCGAAAGCACAGCATCAAGCAGTTTATAGGTGTTTTCTTTTTGCGAAGAAAGCCTGTAAAGTGGCAACAGCAACGTTATTTTCGCATCAATATCCAATTGTGGATTTTGGAATGCCAATGCCAATTCCTCAAACACTTTTGCCGTGTCATTCTGTGCCTTGTAATAATCAGCCAAAGACAGATGAATGTAAGCATTTTCGGGATCCAGCGCTAAAATCTTCTGATAATCGGCGTAGGCCTCTTTATACTTGTTGGCACGCATGTTCATTTCGGCCAAAATCAAGAGATACTTCGTTTCGTTCGGAAAATTCCGAATGAGATTGGCGAGTTCTTGGCGCACATTCTCATCCTTGCCAAGCGTTTGATAAATCTTGATCTTTTGCATGGAAATCTCGTCCAGAATACCGTGCTTGCGTTCGATGGTATCGTAGATTTTCACAGCCTCCAAAGGCTTGCCTAAAAGCAAATAGGTGTTGGCTGCTTCATACAGATAATCATCATTGCGTGGGTCCAACTTGGTCAACCGCTGAAAACACATCAATGCCTGCGGCTGGTTATTGCTTTGGCGATAGATATAGGCCAAATGTTCGAGATAATATTTATTGTTTGGCGACAAGCGGGAAGCCCGTTCGGCGTAGATTTCCGCCTCGTCCAACTCATTTTGCATCAACTTGATTTTTGACATCTCATAGTTGGCCGGTGCATGATTGTTATCCATTTGCAACACATCCAACAGAACGTTCTGCGCAGATGCAAAATCTTCAATCGTCATCAGTTTCACACCTTCCAAGAAAGCATTGTCGATGGTCATTTGCTCGACTTGCGAGAATTTAGAAGCCTGTGGCAACAACACATCAGCCGACTCCGCATGGTTGGCCACAACCGCCTGTTTGCTTTTGCAGGACGTAAAAACCATTGCCGTAGTCAAAACGATGCCGGTCAGAAAGGCTTTGTATCTTAAAGGTGTTCTCATAGTTTATCGTCCGGTATGTCCAAATCCGCCCTCGCCGCGTTGCGTTTGCGATAGCTCGGCAACCTCAACCAACACTGCCGTTTCGTGTTTGGCAATGATCATTTGTGCAATGCGTTCGCCATGTTTAATCGTAAAGTTTTCGTTGGACAGGTTTACCAATATCACTTTGATTTCCCCTCGGTAATCCGCATCAATTGTACCGGGCGAGTTCAGCACCGTAAGGCCGTGTTTGGCAGCCAATCCACTTCTGGGGCGCACTTGGGCTTCGTAGCCAATCGGTAGTTCGATGCGCAAACCCGTTGGGATTAACGCCCGTTCAAGAGGTTTCAGCACCACGTCCTCACTGAGGTTGGCACGCAAGTCCATACCCGCCGCCCCGATTGTTTCATAAGACGGAAGCGGGTTTAGAGATGTATTCTGAATGGAAATAGTCATAATTTTATATTCACGAGGTACAAAGATACAAAAAATAATTAATAATTAAAAATTAAGAATTAAAAGGCGATAGTTCTTTTCTTCTTCCTGCCAATATAACGCTCGTCATGCGAGCCCTTCGACTACGCTCAGGATAAACTCCACGAAGTGAAGTCGAGACATCCCACTACTATTGTTCCCTTAACTGAATAACACTGGATGAAATCGTCGCTATAGGTAAAAAAAACTTTGATACTACAAGAAAAATCCAAACATAAAAAATTATTGTCTTGACCTGACACAACGTACAATAAGCCCGTCTGTATCGTTTTCTATTATATCTTCAGGAATAATATTACCACTCGAATATAAAAACAACGAAAATTTTCTGCTTTCGGAATCTTTAGTTTGAGTCCAGTAACGTGCATGATAATTTTGACCACGTAACTCTCCATCGTGTGTGCACCAACCACCATAGGTAGCCCCCCATTTGATATATTTTTTCAGCATTATATCACTATGGTATCCCAAGCCTGTAGCAACCTCTTGCCCACCAAGTGCTGTATGTAGTATTTTAAAATCTTCAACAGTAGGAATATGCCAATTATCTGGACAAAGTTGGTTGCGAAAACGACTGACAGCACACCAAGAAAACAAATCGCCATAACCTTTGTTTCTTCGACAATCTGCATTCAGACTTAAGATCCTATCAAAATCTGGAATTGTGTAATCTCCAATTAAAGTTTTCTCGGCATGCACCTTTATTCTTTCATCGGCATTAAATTTGTCTTTTTTACAATTCGTTGCTATTACAACATCAGACCATTCTTGATTTCCTATAAACCATGTTTGATTTGTTAAGAAAGTTATTTTACCAAGACTATTACCCCAACCTGGAGCATTATCATTACAGTCAAATAAAACTTTGTTCGTATTAGAACTAACCTTACCTAAACTATCGATCCGATTAGGAATACTATCATTACAACTGTTTTGTCCGAATGTAAATTGAACAGCGACGAAAAGAATGAATATGGCATTAAATTTTTTCATTGCAGCAAAATTACAAAAAAACTACGAACTACAAACATCAAATTAGCCGTTTCCCCCAAAAAGTTATCAACAAAACACCCTTTTTATTAACATTTTGGCTTTTTTTATTAACAATTGTATACGAAAATCGACAGTCGAGCGTTATATAGGGTGAGTAGTTAATAGTGATTAGTGAAAAATGAAAAATTAAGAATGAAAAATGAATAAAGACCCGCCATATCTTGCATCTTATACTGTGTACCTTTTTGCCGATTAACCGGGCAAACACGTAGGTTTGCTCTTACTAAACAAATTAACAACTTAACCAATAAACAAAACAATAAAACAATGGAAAACACCCATAACAAAGCTATCCCAACCGAAGTGTTGGGGGAGGCACAAAAAAGAATTTCTGAGGCAGCCGAAGCATTGGCGCCTTATTTGATGAACCTTACTGCTGACCAGCGGCACAGCATGATAAAGATGGGCGACAAATCGCTTGCTTTTGTGTCGAAGGCACACGAGCTGGCCGGACAAAACCCGATGCTTTGCCCTCCGTACTTGGATATGAATGCCTTTAGCATTGATTTTACCGATGCAACCCAGCTGCTGTTGTTGAACAACGCACTACGACAACTGCAACAGGGCACAGACGACACCTCGATGCTGGCCGGTAGCGAAGCCTACCAAGCTGCGCTGATGTTCTACCGCTCGACCAAAGAGGCTGCTGCCCGGAACGTTTCGGGCGCCAAAGCTGTGTATGAGGAACTGAAAGCTCGCTTCCCATCTACACGGCGGCGGAAGGAAGTGCCTGAAGAGAGTGAATCGGGAGCGGTGATTAATTAATCATTACTCACTAACAAAAAAGAGTGTCGCTATATGCTTTTAGTATATAGCGACACTCTTTTTTGCTCAATCAAGGGACTAAAAGACCCTCGCGAGATTCTTTTAGTCCCCTTATGAGGGTCTCTGAGTGTCTCGCAACATGCTTTGAGAGTCATTTTTTAGGCTCTTTTAGACTCTTGCGAGACTCTTTTAGTGTCTTACGAGGGTCTTTTAGTCCCTCGCAACATGCTTTTAGTAGCACCATGAGACTCTTTTTGTCCCTTAATCGACGTTTTTAGTCCCTTGCGAAATGCTTTTAGAACCTCGCAGGGTTCTTTTAGAGCCTAAATTGATGCTTTGAGAATCCTGTGAGAGGCTTTTTGTCCCCCGCGCTATGTTTTTTGGCTTGCGCGGGGGATGGATTTGGGTTTGAGGGTTGTTATGTTATGGTTATTGTTTCACAATTTTAACCGGTACAATAGCTGTTTGGGTGTGAATCCGCAGAATGTAGTTGCCGGTTGGGATGGCTTGCATATCCATTGTTTTGAGATTGCCTTGCAGGCGCTGCAAAACTTTGCCTTGCAGGTCTACGATTACAATTTGGGTAATCACTTGTTCTGTTTGGATATGCAGAATGTCTGTTACGGGGTTTGGATAGACTTTTAAAATGTCATCGCCCATATTGACTTGGATGGCTGTTGTCGGATTTTCTACAAAGGTTGCGGAAATCGTGAGAGCTGATTGTACGACAACCGTGCGATTGCTGTCGGTACGGTTATCCCACCATTGTTCAAACAGATAATTTGTGTTGGGTATGGCTGTCAAGGTCAATACCGTTCCGCTGTCTACTTCCGCACCGTCGTTTATTTGCATACTGCCATCCATTACGGTGATTATACCATTGTTGGGAGTGGTGATGCTGACGGTGTATTTCGGCGTTGTTGGCGGCGTAATCGGAATTTCCTCGAATGTTGCCGAAATCGTTATAGGCGCATTGAGGGTAAATGTTCGCGGATTAACCGTGCTGTTATCCCACCATTGGCTAAACTCGTAGTCTGTGTTTGGCGTGGCGTGCAGGGTGAGTACGGTTGCGCTGTCTAATTGCATGCCGGATGTGATGATGGTGTTGCCGTTTTTTACTGTGAAGTCGCCATTGTCGGCCGGCGTGATAGTTACGGTATATTGCGGAATTACGGGCGTGGGCACCGTTGTATCTTTGGTAACCGTAAATAACTCGCCTGCAACGGCGTCTGTGGTGTCAGTTCCGCAGATGCCCCTTATAGTCCATGCGTATGTGCCGGGTCTTGGATAATCGTCAGCGGTGAGATTGTAGTAAGGTTGCGTAAGCAATTTGGTAAACACAATATTTTTCGTCAATGTGTCGTAATACGAGAGTTTATAACCATCGTTGCTGCCGTCCCACATCAAGGAAACCGTGCTGTCGCTGGTTTGTTCCACATAGAGGTCTTGCGGCAAATCGCAAGGCGTGGAAAATGCTTTAATTTGTATCACACGGGTGGCTGATATATTCGAGCCGTCTGCGCTTTCTACCTTAACGGTGATGCTGCCGGTTTGGTTAGGCTTTCCGGTCAAAATGCCGTTGTCGCTAATCGTGGCTTTGTCGTCGCCCGAAACGATGCTCCATATCACGTTTTGGTACGTTGCATTCGCAGGGAAAACTTCGGGATACAGATAGAGCGAATGTTGGTCGTTGTTGAGTTCCACTGTTTTTTGAACGGCGAGAATATTCATCTTGTTTATCTTCACGATTTGTGAGGCATCGCCGGCAAATACCACGTTGGATTGCACGTTGGCAGCAGCTCTTGACGCTTTGGATGCTTTCTTTTTCCCCGGTGCCAGAAACTCCGAACTCGGAATCGGGTCGTATTGCAGAGCGTAGTATAATTCTTCCGGATTGGGATTTTCATCCACATAAAACACACGATGACCTTCGAGGGTGGCAATCTCATTCATGGTTTCGGGCGTTGCGCCGCGAAGAATAGTGAAATTGTTGATTCGTGTTCCGATGTATTGGCTCCAAATCAGCGTGTTTTTAGTCTCGTCTTTGGTAATTGAAAGGCGAGGGCTTTGGTGGGCTTTGCTTGGATCATATAATGTTTTAATACCTCCCGGCAATAGGCCTTCAATCAGATATGCCTCACTTCGGATATTTAAGTTAGAAGTCATATCTATAAAGCCAAGTTCGCTTTTCGGCACACGTCCAATCTCAATAAATTGGTTAAATGCAGCGCCTTCTTTCAAAATTACGACCGTATCAATGCGTTCATCCATAAATTGGGAATCCCAACGCACTTCGAGTTTCCCGTTGGTTTGTGCCAAATATTCGATTTGCGGCGCAACCGGACGTGGCATGAGTTGAATGTCTTCATCGAAATGTGTGGTGCAAATATTGTTGGCCACACTCACCGTCATGCGCACCCGAATCGGGTTGTAAAACCCATAATCCTCAAAGGTCAGCGTTCCGTTGCTTCCGCCGATGGGGGCTTGAACTTTCATCTTTTTGGGCGGATAGCGGCCTTGGTCTTGCTCGCGAAGCATCAAGTGGAACGAGATGGTGTTTTCTCTTGGCAACAGAGCCGGATAAGTGAATGCGTATGGCGTTGCCACAAATACCGAATCGGGAATGGCAAAGCCTTTCATTTCTTCGTAAACTAAAGTTTGTATGGTGCTGGTATCGGTGCCGAGACTCACTTGCACGGTTTTGATGCCGGGCGTTTGCCACTTCACTTCATAGGGGCCAAAACCTGTTCCCGAAACTATGTCTGCGCCGTCGAAATCCCAAACGGGAGTGCCGCTTTGTGTGCCGGTGAAAGTAACTGTGATTGGCTCATCAAAACAAGCCTGCGACGACATAGCCAAATTCACGACATCCGAAATCTTGACGAAGAGCGGTTGTGTAAAATCCGATTGCGCATCCCATTGGTCGATGGCTTGCACCATGATTTCCACTTCGCCCGACAATACTGAGGCCGGAATGAAGAATTTGGTGGCTTCGATATAATGATGAGCAGGCATATTATCGCTACTACGAACATAATAGCGCGGCAAAACAGCCATTGTTGCATCTCCGCCGTTGAGTGGCGAAATAATATAAGCATCGGCCGTGATGTTGGAGCCTTTTTTCTTTACCGAAAGGTTGTAGCGCATGAGGGCGAACGGCGTTTCGGCATCCTCTGCCGGGTCCCATTCGATGAGCAAGCCTTTTTCAGTTTGCTGCGCCACCAGATTGCCGGGTGGTTGAGGCTTTGTGTTGACGCCTACGGATTGCATTTTGGTTAAATAAAGTGTTCGAGTTGATTCGATATTGATATTCGCCGAAGATGTTTGTCCCGAATAGAAATCCGGAATACCATCGCCGTCAATATCCGCAAAAGCAGATGTGCTTAGACTGCCATTGAAATAGTCATCATACAAGAATCCTTGCGCCATATATCCGTTGGCATCGAAATAAAAGATATAGGGTTTGCTTCTGTTGTCGCGTTTATCCACAACGATAGTTAAAATGTCGATATAGCCATTGTTGTCGAAATCAAAGGCAGTTATCGCACGAGCACCGGCATCTATCACACCATTGTTCAGTTCTACCGAAATCTCTTGCGCAACTCCGAATCCTTGATTTTGATTATTGTATTCGATAGCTATGGCGGTCGCACGTGTATAGGTGGATTCTTTGTACGTACCACTAAAATATACAAAATCGTAAAAGCCGTCGGCGTTCATATCTTGTACTATCCATCGGAGGTCGTATAGGTCAACCGGAGCATTTTGTCGTTGCAATCTCGGCAATCTGCGGAACGGTTCCGGTGTGGCATAACCATCGGTGATGGATCCGGTACCCAAGTTTTCGTAAAAGCGCAGGTCGTAAACCTCTTTGCCGGTTCTGTAAACGCGTTCCATACCGCAGAAATCCATAAAGCCGTCTTTGTTGAAGTCGAGCCATTGGCGATTGTATGCGTTAAATGTGTTTACGCCACGCAAAGTCGTGTTGGCAATGCCTTCGTTGAAATAATAATCGTCTGTTCCGTAATAGGCGTTGGTTTCGCCGTGCACCACATCAAACTTGCCATTGTTAGTCAAATCCATCAAAAACGGATAAATGCCAATGCCACTGAATATTTGCGACCACGTTTCTTCTTCTGTGCCATTTATGAAGAAATATTTGTTTAACGAGGCAAATCCCAAGTTTCCAAAACCTCCCACAGTGGTGTTGCTGTGGTTCAAATAGCGGCTTTCATCACTTTGTCGGTAAAACATGTCCAAACGGCCGTTGTTGTTGATGTCCATCCATTGTACATTGGTTGGCGATAGGGTGGAATTAAAGGCGGCGGTATTTTTGGTAAAGCGTCCGTTGCCGGTGTTTTGCCATAGTCCGTCTAAAGATGGGTCGAAAGTTAATGCTTCGAGCATCACGGCATCCAATAAACCATCCATATTATAATCGGCCAACGGCATTTGTAAAGCCACAGCCGACCAACCGCCACCATCTTTTGCAAATACCGCAGAATCATCCCAAGTAACCTTGTTGGGCAGCACATAGAAGTTGATTTCAAATTTGTCGGATGTCAATTCGTCAGAGGTTATGGCCAGCGAGATGGTTTTTTCGCCCGGTTGCGCAAAACGCAGTTTGAAGTGTCCGAGTGTAGAATCCACCACTTCGGCGCCTGCAAAATCCCAATTGTAAACCAACTCTGATTCGGGATATTGGTTGTAGCTTACTTGGAGCGTATCAAAAGCCGTTATGGAGCCTTGATTGGTGCGGGCTATCGAAAATTCGTTGGGCAGGTAGGTGTGTTCAAACACGGCTTCTTCCGAAAATTCCGAGCCTGCAAAGATCGGGTCGATGACTTGAACGGATACATAATAGGTACCGGGTTTCCACGAGCGCACATCAAAGGTGTGCGACAGTTCGCTGCCCCTATTTCCGGGTCTGAAATTCTTGCGAGTACCATCGGCGAACGCATGAGTGGCGAATATATCATCCAATCCGGGCGCTGTACCCACACGCAAGGCGTAGGTCAAATCCACCGGTGAACTTTCGGTGTCTGAGCCTAATTTCCAATTGATGTCCAATTGTCCGCCACCGGCATTGTAGCGCAAGTTGGGCTTTTCGGGCTTTTGAGGACGGGTGTTGGCGGTTGTGTTGTTGTACTTAACGATATAGCCTTGTGCAGCGGCGTTCCCACTACCCGAACTAATCGTTTGATATCCGCTTTCCAACCAAACTTCGTTGATGCCGTCTCGGTCAATATCGACTGCATTCAGTTTCCATGCTTCGTAAGACGTATTTTTAGTATTAGTGCTTTTATCCAAATAATAGGGAATCGAAAACAAAGAATCGGCATCCTCAAAACTAAAATTGGCTTTTCCACGCCGAACTTGAATAGTGGCGATTCCATCGCAATAGGAATTATTGCCGTTATTTCGAACCAGCGTATCCGTGTATTTAATGTTAAGCAAATCGAAAAATCCGTCGTTGTCCAAATCGGTGCAAGCTGCAAATTTAAGGTCATCATCAATATTGGCCATCAAACTTTCGTCTTCGGCATCCAAATTTCCGTTGCCGTCGTTTCGGGCAAACAGGGTATGCGCTGTTCCGCCATTGAGATAGGCACTAAAAGTAATCAACACATCAATATCGCCGTCTTTGTCAAAATCGTATAGATGAATGTTGGCATCGGGCGCCAAATTTCGCATCAAAACTTGTTCTTTAAACTGTCCTTCGCCTTGATATACATGCGCTGTTATGGCTTTGTTTGAGCCGTTGTACACGATATAATCGGAAACGCCGTCGTTGTTTAAATCTTTCACCATCACATTACCGTCGAGCGAGGAATACACAAAGGTGTTGTTGCCCAAACCATAATACACTAAGCCGCGTTCGGGCGCAAGCATATCCGGCATACCGTCTTTGTTGAGGTCGGCAACAGCCGATGCAAATTGTGTTGACGAGGTTGCCGGAGCAACGTATGAACTTTCCAAACAGCCGCCAACATTGCCGAGTTGCATACTGGAAGGCAGGCTCTTGCCAACCAACAGGTTTTTAGGGTCAATGGAATACACCCACTCATCTTCTTCAACAACGGGTGTGTTGTAATACTCGTCGAAACTCTTTCTGTCAATAAACGCATCGCTGAACTGTCCATTGGGTTGCTGATAAGCGATCATTTGTTGGTCGTCTTTGGCATACAGATAATCCAAACGGCCGTCGCGGTTGATGTCCAGATTCGGAATAATACCGGCATTGGGCATATAGCTGTAAGTTCCATCCAATTGTTTTTTTATTAAGTAATTACCACTGACCATATCCATCTGTCCGGAGTTATTAACATCTTCTATATCCGAAATATTTGAGGACGATAACGAAGATGTCCAATAGCCATTACTTGGAAATTTCACTATTTGCCGTGCTGCAAAGTTTTCACTCAAACCGCCTGTTTCATAGAAATAGATATTATTGTCACGGTAGTCGGCACTCCAACGTGGTACCTGATACACATATCCAAATTCGCCTTTTTCGCCGAAATTATACCATAATTCTTTTTTAGGCAAGAATGTGGACATATATTCGTCTATTTGAAAACGGAACGTTGCCGTAGAAGTATAACCATTGGCGGTAATGGCAATGTATGTGTAACGAATATGTGTTGTCGTTTGCGGAATGGTGAAAGTGTATATTTCGGAGGATCCACCGCCATTACCTCTAAACGTTTTTTTTGATAACGTTTTTACAGAGGTTTGAAAGTGAACGCCATCTGTAGAATATTCGAGTGATTTTTCATAACTGTAACTCGTCGAAGTTATGTTCATTATTGTAATTCCGATAGTTCCACCAAACAATTGCGTGGCCGACAGACTTTCAATAGGAAAAGTGAATGCAACTTCGGAGGTGTCGTTTGCAGGTGAGGCGATTACGATAAAACCTAAGGTATCTTGAGCATCTCTGTTTCTAATCGAAACCGTTGCATTTCCCCTTAAAACTTCATAATTGAGGTTATCGGTGAGATATTGGGTTGAGATGTTAATAGGGTAGGCACTCCAATTTTGGGGTTGGGTTTGTGCAAATAACGTTGCCGATAATACCATTGCAACGATAGTCCAAAATGTTTTTAGATGTTTCATGATATAGGTAATTTTTTGAGTACAAAATTAGCCTTTTTGAGCATAAAACATATAGACAAAAATAGATTTTTTCTATAAAATCATCCTAAAAGAGTCTTCTTTAGAGAATTTTTTCTTAATCCGATAACGCACCGTATGCACACTTGCCGGTTCGATATTAAAAAGCAAACTGATGTCTTTAACATCTATGTCTGTTGAAAAACAGATGATGTATTTCATATCCATCGAGGTAATTTTGACCTCCGATGTTTGATAAGCATGTTCAAATAGTTCCGAATCAATTTTAGACAATCGTTCGAGGTAATCCTTTTTCGTATTTTTTTCAATAAGAGAATCGGATACCATTTGTATGACCTTTTCAACGGTGTTTTGAACCGGATTCTGTTTCAATTGCTGTTTTTGACTTTGCACCTTTTCCAGTTCACTTTGGCGCAATTCGGCGAGCAAAGCCGTTTCGTAAAGTTGTTGTTCTACGTTTTTCCGCCTTAAACGATTCGACCAAACCATCAATGCGGATGTACCCAGTAGTACTAATGACAAGACAACCAACAACCACAATGTGCGTTGAGCGATTTTCTTTTCTTTGGTTAGTGTTTGTATTTGGATTTCTTTCTTTTCGGTTTCATATTTGGCAGACATGTCGTTAATCGCCTGCACTTTTTCGTTTTCGTAGCGATTGGCTTCACTTTCGCGTAAGAGTTTTTGGAATTTTAGCGCTTCGCCCGGTCGGTTGTTCTTCTCGTAATAATCGGCCATAAATTGATAAGCCTTGTAACGCTGTTCATTTAAGTTCTGATAGTCTTTCAGTTCGTCAAGCATAGTTAATGCCTCATTCATGCACCGAAAAGCATCTTGTATTCGACCTTGACGAGAATAAACCTTGGCGCGGATCTCATTGATGTAGATTTTCAATTCCAGCACGCTGTTTTTCTCATTCGTTCGACTGTACCAGTCAATTTCAATCATTTCGAGAGCCTTGTCCAAATAAAGAGAGATGGAATCGGTGAGTTTCGGATAATAATCATCAAGGGCTTTTGCCAAATACCAATAGGCGTAGCCATGCATCCAATTAGGGGCTAACTCGCCAAGAAAGTTGTCGACCAAGGCGATATTGTGTTTGGTATACAACAAAACGGAATCCACCAAGCGGTAGTCTATTGGTTTTTGGTCAACGTTTTCTTTTTCCAACAGCAATTCAAAATACGACTTTTTGATGACATTGTATTGATAGTACGATTGTTTTGAGGTGTCTTTTTGGAGGTAATTTTCCATTTGGCGCAAGATGCGTTGCATACCATCAGTATCTTTGATTTCAAAGAAATTGCTCGCAATCACATACAACATCTCAGAGGATTTGACATACTGTTTCATGTTGTCGTAATACTTGATGGCTTGATAGAGATAGTTGTGCGCACGTTTGACATCGCCGCGTTTGATTTCCATATAACCACAAGCCATACAACAACGGGCACAAATGGTATCGTTGCCCGATTCTTTGGCTATATCTAACGCTTTTTCGGCAAAGTGCCGTTCTTTTTCAGTTCGATCATCGCCACCACGCTCGCGATAACAGAAACCGACAATGACATATAACCTCGACAATCTCGATAATTGTTCTGATTGGTTTTTCCATGTTTTTTGAACGAACGGATAGACGACGTTAAGTGCCAACGGTTCAGCCTCTTCTGCCGGAGCATGATAAAATATCAGATTGTTGGCTTCACGAAAACGGGTTTCCGCATCAATCGTATCGTTTTGCAAAATGGCTTGGATGCTGTCTTTGATGTTTATTTGCGCATAACCAACCGAAGCGAACAAGGTTAAAACGAGGATAGCATAGATTTTAATTTGTTTCATAAAGAAAGTCTCGAAATTTTACAAATTCACACGTAATAAATTCAAGGCAGCCAAAGATGCTCGAAGGATATTTCGTTCTCGATTGTTTTCGAAAGAGAATTTTTTTGCAATCGTTTTATCGGGTGTTGCAATGGCTATCCAAACGGTGCCGACAGGCTTTTTATCTGTTCCGCCATCGGGGCCGGCGATACCCGACACAGCTATGGCATAGTCGGTTTGAAGCAATCGTTTTACGCCTTCGGCCATTTCTTTTATGCAGAGTT
>JAITVC010000001.1 GCA_031286005.1 Bacteroidales bacterium | reverse complement strand
AGTCCTCTCCAAACCCTTTTACCCCGCCACCTCGCACCCTATAACTCATAACTCTTTGTTCATAACTAATCACTATTCACGTTTAACTATTCACTATTTTTTCATATCTTTGTAGTATGAAAATCATAGAAACCCCACCAATAGCAAAGAAAATCCCCGCATTGTTGACCATGCACAATGTAACTCGACAAGACGACTATTTTTGGATGAATCAACGCGACGATAAAGATGTGTTGGATTATCTGAATGCCGAAAATGCGTATTGCAACACCATACTGAAAGATACAGAAGAGTTGCAAAACAAACTGTTCAACGAAATCAAATCCCGCATCAAAGAAGACGACCAATCCGTGCCGTTTTTCCGAAAAGGCTATTGGTACTATACTCGTTTTGAAATAGGCAAGGAATATCCGATTTATTGCCGAAAGTTCCAATCGCAGAACAACCCCGAAGAAATTATTTTAGATGTCAACCAACTCGCCGAAGGACAAGCCTTTTGCGCTGTGAGCGAGATGATGATTAGCGACGACAACAGGATGTTAGCTTTCTCGGTAGACTACGTGAGCCGAAGAATATACGACATCTGCTTCAAGAACCTTGAAACAGGTGAAATTTTGACAGAAAAGATAGAGAAAACTTCCGGCGATTTCACATGGGCAGCCGATAGCAAAACGTTGTTTTACACCAAACAAAATAAGCAATTGCGCTCATGCCGAGTGATGCGCTATAAACTTGGGCAGCCGGAATTGGAGCAAGAGATTTATTTTGAAAAGGATGCTAAATTTGATGTTGGGGTTGGGCGCACAAAGTCAGATGCTTATATTTTTCTATACACAAGTAGTTCTACATCGTCCGAGTGTCGTATCGTGTCGGCAAATGATCCCGATGGAGAATTTCAGATTTTCCATAAGCGTGAGAAAGATTTGGAATATTCGGTAGAACATTTTGAGGATAAGTTCTTTGTTCTCACAAATTGGAAAGCCACCAATTTCAAACTAATGGAAACGCCCATAACAGCAACCCATAAAGAGAATTGGAAAGACATCATTCCGCATAGAGACGATGTGAAGTTGGAGGATTTTGAAGTTTTTGCCGATTATTTGGTGTTGGAAGAGCGCAAAAATGCACTGAATCATATTCGGATTATCAATTTCAAGAATGCCGAGGATTATTATCTGAACTTTCCGGATGAAGTCTACAACACAGGCATTGGCTACAATCCTGATTTCTATGCCACGCAATTGCGATATGGCTATACCTCGCTAACGACACCTCGAACATCGTTTGAATATAATCTAAAAACGCATGAAACAATTGTCCTCAAACAACAAATTGTTTTAGATAAAACCTTCAAACCGGAAAACTACGAAAGCAAACGCCTGTGGGCCGTTTCGCACGATGGCGAGCGTGTGCCAATCTCATTAGTTTACCGCAAAGGCTTAGAGCGCAACGGACAAAACCCGACTCTGCTTTATGGTTATGGCTCGTATGGAATTTCTACCGACCCCAATTTTAGTTCTGCTCGATTAAGCCTGTTAGACAGAGGCTTTGTGTATGCCATTGCGCATATCCGAGGTGGTGAAGAAATGGGACGGCTATGGTATGAAAACGCCAAATTCCTTAAAAAGAAAAATACATTCTTAGACTTCATCGCTTGCGCAGAAACCTTGATAAAAGACGGCTTTACGTCATCTCAAAAATTGTCGGCAATGGGCGGAAGTGCAGGTGGATTGTTGATTGGCGCAGTGGCCAACATGCGGCCGGATTTGTTTCACACCTTGATTGCGCAAGTGCCTTTTGTGGATGTGGTTACAACCATGCTCGACGAAGATATTCCGCTCACAACAGGCGAATACGAAGAATGGGGAAATCCGAATGAAAAGGATTATTTCGATTATATGTTGTCTTATTCGCCGTATGACAATGTGAAAGCGCAAAACTACCCAAACATGCTCGTAACCACCGGTTATCACGATTCGCAAGTGCAGTATTGGGAGCCAGCCAAATGGGTAGCCAAACTACGTGCCTTAAAAACAGACAATAATTTACTGCTATTCAAAACCGAAATGGCTTTCGGACACGGCGGTGCTTCGGGACGGTTTGAGGCGTTGAAAGAAACGGCGATGGAATACGCATTTTTGATAGAAACATTGAAGCTATAACACGTCATGTTGAACGTAGTCGAGACATCCCCGTAAAGCAAGTGGATTCCTCGACTACGCTCGGAATGACGACCTAAATTAAAACATTGTGAAAAATAATTCGTCAAATATCATAGATTTTAGTAAATTCGATATAATCTTCGAAGACAAACCGATTATTTTCGGCGGAATGGCAATGGACTATTACGGGATAAGAACATGTGGAAATGACATGGATTGCATCGTTTCAAACCGAGATTACCTGAAATTGGACGCAAAATATAGAGATTATCGAAAAGATATGTGGGGAAATTTTGGCGTTAGCGTCCATAACTGCGATTTGTTTAGGAGTATTTTAAAGTTGGATTACAGCTATTTTGATAGGGGAGCGATAGAGTTGGAACAGTACAAAATAGTTTCAATAGATATATTGTTTCAATTGAAAGTTTTCGCAATGGCAGCGGAAGAAAAACATAAAACGGACGTAGAATTAATAAAACAATATCTATTGAATACATATCAAAATAAGGAATATGTTGATTATGCGAACAAATATACCGACCGGTATTTGAAAGCCGAAAACGGAATGATATTTAACGGCGATTATTATTAAAATTCACCCCTTAACCCTTTTACCCTTAACCTGCTTGCAAACAGGTATTTCAAAACAAAATTAATCACAAATAAACATTAACCCCAAAAAGTTATGATACAACCTTCAGAATTCCCCCAAAACCCCGATGGTAGCGTATACCACCTCCATCTGCATCCCGAACAATTAGCCAAGACCGTTGTTTTAGTCGGCGATCCGGGACGTGTTGCTTCATTCTCGAAGCACTTTGAACGTATTGACCACAAACAGATGAACCGTGAAATCTGTACACGTACAGGCGTGTACAAAGGTAAACCGTGTTCGGTTCTATCCACCGGAATGGGTACCGATAATTTGGATATTGTAGTGAATGAATTGGACGCATTAGTCAATATTGATTTGAAAACACGAGAAATCAAATCCGAAAAGACTTCGCTAAATCTTGTACGGATAGGTACTTGCGGCTCTTTGCATGAAAACATCGAAGTGGATAAATTCATTGCTTCGGCGTATGGATTTGGGATTGACGGCTTGATGAATTTTTACAAACCTGAACAGGATGTGTGCGACCGCAAGATGGAAGAAGCCTTTATGAATCATGCCGACTGGTTGAAAACTCTACCTCGCCCCTATTTTGTGAAGGCATCGGACGCACTGCTCAATCGTGTGGCCAAAGACGACATGTATCGTGGAATCACCGCCACGGCGCAAGGGTTCTATGGCCCGCAAGGTCGTGTGCTACGCTTGCCGTTGACCTTTCCACAAATGCACGATGTGTTGAAATCGTTTGAATACAACGGCTTGAAGATTACCAATCTCGAAATGGAAACATCGGCACTCTACGGACTTGGACAATCTCTTGGCCACCAAACGCTCACCGCATGTTTAGTAGTGGCAAATCGGGTCAGTAAAAAATTCTCGGAAGATTATAAACAAATCATGGAAGATAGTATCGAAAACTTATTAGACAGAATCTTGGAAATTGCCTAAGACGTCATGTCAAGCGTAGTCGAGACATCCCCCAATTCAGAAACTATGAGCAAAATATCAGCCCTAATCAAACTCCTCGAAGACCCCGATGAACAAATCTTTTCGCAAGTGCGGAACGAAATCTTGTCGATGGGTGAGATGGCTATTCCGGATTTGGAAAATGCTTTGGTTTCTTCCTCAAATGAGGATTATACCGAACGCATAACAGACATTCTGAACGATATTCAAACCGAAAGATTGGTTAAGAATTTTGCTCATTGGAAAAATAGCCAAGAGCAAGATTTGCTGGAATTGATGGTTTTGATAGAGCAAATTCGTGATTTTAATTTTGTCAAGCAGCATATTGTTGAACGTATTGCACAAATTAAAATGGACATTTGGCTTGAGCTGAACGAACATCAAACCATTTTGGAGCAAATCAAAATCATTAATCGGATTTTTTATGCTAAACACGGCTTGACGGCAGATGAAAAAGAGCCGGCGAATCTGCACCATTTTTTTGTATATAATGTTCTGATGTCCAAAAAAGGAAATGATACAACATTAGGCGTTTTGTATCTGTATTTGGCGCAATCGCAACGAATATCGTTTTCGGGCGTGAAGTTGTTGTCGAATTTTCTTTTGGCTTATACGCATTCATCCGGAAGTAAAAGTCTCGATGATGTTTTATTCTATCTAAATCCATACAAAAATGCGGCAATGTTTCCCTTATCCAATTTGTTGGAATACTTTGCCGCAGCCGGTATAAAATTAAATGTGAGTGAAGTTACGCCCTGTTCAAATGTGGATATAGCAAACCGTTGGCTATGGTTTATTCAACAGGTTTATATCAACAAAGGCGATGAGGAAAAATTGGCATTAGTAAATAAATTGTTGGAATTGTTTGCGCATGTCTGATTTTTTTTGTAACTTCGCACCTTGTTCATGAAATTTAATCACGACATATCCAAGTTAAAAGACGTTATCACATCTGCTCAACACATTGTGATTTTGACGCATTACAATCCGGATGGCGATGCTATTGGGTCTTCGACCGCATGGTTACATTATCTGCAAACAATTGGTAAACAAGTTCGGTTTGTTGTTCCCAATGATTTTCCTCAAAATTTGAAATGGATTAACGGCTCGGAAACAGCCGTGATAGGAAACCAAAAATTAGAAGAAGCTAAAAAGATTATATCCGAAGCCGATTTGATGATATGTAACGATTTTCAATCTTTTTCTCGTATTGATGTGCTTGAAGAACAGGCTTTAAAAGCGAAAGCCTTTAAGATACTTGTTGACCATCACATAGAACCCGACACAGAGCAGTTCGACTTGATATTCTCGTTTACAAACATATCATCTACCAGCGAAT
>JAITVC010000295.1 GCA_031286005.1 Bacteroidales bacterium | reverse complement strand
CGCGAAAAGACATGTTTGCACAAGTTGCTTTCGACGAAAACACATTTAACAATTTCAACTTCTACGATTTTGATATTTCCATGCAGATACACAAAGCAGGATATTCGATTGTTGTTGTTTCCGATATTATTGTTAATCATTTTTCGGGTGGTTCGCTCAACAAGCAATGGCTCGAATCGGCTTACCTCTTTTACGAAAAGTGGAAAAACGAACTGCCGGTAACAGTTAATCCGTCGTTGAAGAAAAAACCGCTGACAAAAGAAAAAACATTCCGCGATTTGCTCTACACACATAAAAAATGCGGTGTGCCCGTGCCAAAAGAAACATGGAAAATAGGATGGCGTGCTTTAAAATTCCGCATCCTAACGGCCTATTTCCTGTTCATCATCAAACCGTAGCTCTATTTTAGTTGTTGTTTGATGTAAGGTATCCAAAACTTATATATGTCGTTTTTGTTGAACCCATGTACACCAAAAGGGAGGCTATTGGCGTTTAACTTCAACGCTATGGCAGGATGTCTGTCTATTGCAAAATTCAAGGCTTCTTTGTATTCGGGTATGGAAAATTGAGGGTCTAATTCTTTTGCTTTGAACGACCAAAACATATCCTCTGTTGCAAATACAGTTCGAGGCGACTCGTTCAATAATCTTTCGATCAACACCTTGTATTCTTCTGTTATTTTGTAAGCAATGTCCGTTTTTCGTAACGAAAATCCGCCATTACCCACTTTGAATAAATGCCCGCGATAGCGTTTTTTCATTAGTTTCAACTTTTGTAACACACCGTTAATCGCATTTAGTAATTTATTTTCGGGCGAACCAATCCATGGGCCGCCAATGTAATCGTAGCCTTTATTGCACCAATGTGTCAAATCATCTCTGAAAACAAAAGCATCCGTTTGGCATATCAGGATATATTTCGAGTCTAAAAATCGGTGGTAAAATTCCGACGAAAGCATCAATTTGTTGTAACCATCAACACCTTTGAAGTAATGATCGTCAAAACGTTCAATCGAAACATTTAAGTTTTTGTCAAAAAGTGCCGTCATCGGAGACATATCCAACGAATTGGGACAGACAAAAACAATAGGATAATTTGACAGTACGCTCAAGTTATTCAACAAAAGTTTTTCCTCCAAGTCGGGCAACTTAGCACGATAAACAGGTACAATAATCTTAACAAGTTTCATTTTGATGCTTATGATAGAAAACGCAAAGATAGAAAGAAAATAAAAGCACCCGTTGTGTATTTATAAAACGTTGGTTTAAAAGTTACCAGTTACTACGCCCTGCGGGCAGTTACGAGTTACAAGGCCGAGAGTGCGGGGCACCCACACGGCACAGGGAGCATTAAAAACAAAAAGTTGTTTGAGTGCGTAGCACGGCTTATTTTATTCCCTCGACAAGGCTGTAACGGGTTATTTGTAGGGGCGAATAAACATTCGCCCCAATATGCGGGCGTAAAATTTTACGCCCCTACTCCAAAAGAGTTGAAGAAGCAAGAGCCAACAGGCTCGCGAAGACAATACTCAAATGATGAATAATTTAAACCAACGCCTTCATGCACCTAAAATCCACAACGATTTTGATAATTAGAAACTTAAAGAAATGACACACATCGCAATGCAAGCGTAAATCTTTTTCAACCGGCATTTCTCAGCTCTATTCTGAAAGTCGTTCCCACATTCGGTTCGGATGATTTAACATATATCTTTCCTCTATGGTAGGATTCGATAATGCGTTTGGCCAACGAAAGCCCCAACCCCCACCCGCGTGCTTTGGTGGTGTAACCGGGCGAAAACACCGTTTTGAATTTCGACTTGGAAATGCCTTTTCCTGTATCACTAATATCCAAATAGACACAGGATGAATTTTCGGTGATTGTGAATGTAATGGAGCCTTTACCCTCCATAGCATCCACCGCATTTTTAGTAATATTCTCGATAACCCAACTAAAGAGCGAACCATTGAGGCGCACCAATACCGGCTGAGGGGGAAATGCAAAAATAAATCGAACCTTTTTGGATATTCTGTTTTCCAAGTAGCTGACCGATTGCCGCACGGTCTCTTTCAGTTCCAATACATCGGGCGACGGTTCGGAACCTATTTTGGAGAAGCGCTCGGCTACTATTTGCAATCGAGAGACGTCTTTCTCCATCTCGCCTACTACCTTTGAATGCACATCTTTCAATTTCAAGTATTCCGTCCATGCAAGTAACGACGAGATGGGCGTTCCCAACTGATGGGCAGTTTCTTTCGACAAACCCACCCACACCCGGTTTTGTTCGGCTTTTTTGGTGCTCAACAGCGCCAAAAAGGAGGTAAGTATAAAAACAAACAGCACACCCATTTGGATGTAGGGAAACACTTGCAGTTGCTTCAACGTATAGGAGTCATCGTAATAAACATACTGTTTAAACGATTCGTTATCAATTACTATCGGATCGTGATTTTGTTTAAATCGAATCACCTTTTCGGCCAAAAACAGCGAATCGTTGTTGCCCGAAAGTTCGATGTTAGTGTAATGCAATACCCGATTGGCCGAATCGCACAAAAGTGCCGGAATAGTAGTATTACCCTCCAATATCTGCAAAACAAGGTTCATATCGGTAGCCTGATCGCTTTCGGAAGCCACCAAACGTGTAGCTTCGGCCCACAACTCCATTTTGCGCCGCTCTTCTTTCGACAGGTTCTCTACCAAATAGTTCGACACCACCAGCGAAG
>JAITVC010000223.1 GCA_031286005.1 Bacteroidales bacterium | reverse complement strand
GGGGAAGCTAAATTGTTGTTTCGTTTATCCAATGGCGAGATTTACAAGAAATATTTTTCATTGAAGTCCTATATTTGGGCAAAACCTATTTTTGATTTTTTCTTCCATGTTTCGGCAATGAAGTCGCAGCCGAACGGGCAAGACTTCGTGTGATTATTCGATTTCCTTGATGATTTTTGGCAAAATAAAGTTCAGCCGTGATTGGTTATTGAAAAATTTCGTACCTTTGTATTCACATAAATACAATGTACAATGAATTCCACTGCACTTTTTAAACGCTATCTTGCTCAAACGTCCGATTTCACGCCATTTATTGTGGATGTGGAACGTGCCGAAGGGGTGTATATTTGGGATAAATCCGGTAAACGTTATTTGGATTTCACATCCGGCATGTGTGCGAATAATTTGGGAAACCGACATCCGAACGTTTTGGCTGCCATTGAAAACCAATTGCAGAAATTTTCCTACACGATGGTGTATGGCGAATTTATTCAGCAACCGCAGGTGGATTTTGCGGAACGAATTTGTTCGCTGTTGCCGGAAAATTTGCAACAAGTGTTTTACGTTAATTCGGGTTCGGAATCTATCGAAGGCGCTATCAAATTGGCACGTTTAAATAATCATCGTGCTGAAATCGTCAGTTTCAAAAACTCGTATCACGGTAGCACGCTGGGTGCGATGAGCGTGATTGGCGATGAAAATTTTCGCAATCCGTTTCGTCCGATTATTCCTAACACAAGACTTTTGGAGTTTAACAATGTGTTGCAGTTGTCCGAAATTACGGAGCAGACTTGCTGTGTGATTACCGAAGTGATTCGTTCGGGTGCGGGCATGGAACTTCCTAATCTTGCATTTTTAGAGGCTTTGCGCAAACGTTGTGATGAAACGGGCGCAATGTTGATTTTCGATGAAATCCAAACCGGTTTTGGGCGTACCGGAAAATTATTTGCGTTTGAGCATTACCATATTTTCCCGGATATTTTGTGCATAGCCAAAAGTATGGGCGGCGGAATGCCTGTGGGCGCTTTTGTTTCGTCGATTGCATATATGGATAAATTGAACAACGGACATCCGTTGATTGGCCATGCTACCACATTTGGCGGGCATCCTGTTTCGTGTGCAGCGGGTTTGGCCTCTCTTGAAATTATTGCCAATCCTCAGTTTTTGGAGAATGTCAACCGTAATGAGCAGTTAATTCGCCGCTATTTTCAACATCCGGAAATTAAGGAAATCCGTGGCAAAGGGCAATTTTTAGCTGTGGAATTAAATCATCCCGAACGTATCGAAAATGTGGTAGGACGTTGTGTGAATAACGGGTTACTCCTGTTTTGGCTTTTGTTCAATCATCAATCTTTGGCGCTGACACCGCCGTTAATCATTACGGAAGAACAAATTAAAGAAGCCTCTGATATTTTCAAAACGGCGTTGAGTGAATGAAAAAGCTGAAATCCTATATTGAACTTGTCGTTCGATTTTTTGTGATAGACATTTGGGTTGTTTCGGCACAAGTGAGCATGTCGGCGTTCAAGAAAGGTTGGTATCGTGTTATTCGGATTTTGAGTATTGCTGTTGAGAAATTTTTGGAAAACCGTTGTCCGGTTAGTGCATCGGATTTGACTTATTACACGTTGTTTGCGATTGTTCCGTTTTTCGCTATCGCTTATGGAATTGCTATTTCGATGGGCATGGAACATATCTTGAACGAACAACTCCGTTCTGCATTAGGCGGGCAAGGCGCACTTAGCGACAAATTGATTTTATTCGCCCAACGAACGATTGCTGAAAGCAAAGGCGGACTTATAACGGTGGTGGGCTCGGCGTTTTTTCTTTGGTCTATATTTTCGATGTTGGATAGTATCGAAACAGCGATGAATAAAATATGGAATGTGAGCACCAATCGAAAATTCGGACGGCGCATGACTGGGTATATCTTATTTATTATTTTTGGTCCTATTTTGCTGGTATTTGGCTCTGCTGTTAATATCTTTGTTTCGGCGAATATCATTGATGCCATTCATGACGAAGTAGTTCATAAATCGTTGAGTTTTTTAACTAATTTTTTAGTGCCGCTGGGAGTGTTCTCGGCCTTGTTTTTTATGATTTACCAAGTTGTGCCAAACCGAACGATACGGCTGAAATCATCCTTGTTTGCAGGGATTCTGGCCGGTTCTGCATTTCAAATTTTGCAATATTATTACTTCAACATTCAAATGTCAATATCCGCATACAACGGTATTTATGGGAGTTTTGCCGCATTGCCGTTGTTGCTGGTTTGGTTGAGGATGAGTTGGATGATTGTTTTGTTTGGGGCCGAATTAACGTTTGGTATTGAACATGAACATGACTTTATTTCTTCTCGGCAGGATAAATGATACCGTAAATTATAAATTAGGGTTAATACTCGCTTTGCGAGTGGTGTTAAATGGTGCGAGATGGCTGGGTACGGGGTGCGGGGGAGATATGGCTTGAGTATAGACTTGGAGGCTACTTGGTAGCTGTCAATACATAGCTAATACCTAACTTGGTATGGAGTTGTAGTGGACTTGATGTGGAGTTGTAGTGGAGTTGATGATTAGCTGAGGCTGGTTTTCAGCGGTTTGAGGCTTTGGTTGGTTTTTTGGGTGTTTTTATTGATATTCATCTATAATAGGTGTCTTTTAGATCGTTTTACGTATTCATTTGCGTATTCATTTTATTGTTTTACGTATTCATTTTGGGGTTTACGTA
>JAITVC010000205.1 GCA_031286005.1 Bacteroidales bacterium | reverse complement strand
GGTGATATTGTCTTGGTCGATGCAAAATCTCAGAGCGGTAATACTTTTATGAAATCCGAATTGTCCGGCAGCGCCGGGGTTCAGAAAAAGGAATTGATGTTTTTTGTCGTAGATTACTTTCAGAATATGCGAATGTCCGGCAACGAAAATATCCGGTTTTTTCTCGCGCAGGATTTGCTCGATATGGGCAGGATAACGTCCCGGATAGCCGCCTATATGGGTCATCATGACTTTCTTGTTTTCGCACGTGAAGTAGGCGTATTTTTGGGTTTTCTGTATGATTTCCGCACCGTCGCAATTTCCAAACACGGCAATAGTCGGTTTAAATTGGGCAATTTTATCAAGGGTTTCCAAGTTTCCAATATCGCCTGCGTGCCAGAGCTGGTCACAGTCTTTCAGAAACTCAAATACCCGTTCGTGCGTGGTAGAGTGCGTGTCCGACAATACTCCAACGCGTGTCATTAGCGCAGTCTGTTCAGCGATTGAACCATAGCCTCGTCTTTGCGAATAGCACGTTGAGCCATCATAATCAGAATAAGCGTAACCATCGGAATATAGGTTGGGAACAGATAATTGACAGGTGTATGTTCGGGTAGTCTCAGTTCGTTTGAAATCACACTTGATGTAAGGAACATTGCACCAATTATCAAAATATTAACGATAAAAGCAAAAGCACAGAGTCGGATTTGCAACGGACGTTTGGTATACATAAAAACCGAAACGCCGGTTAAAGCAATAACGCCGGTGGCTAGCACCTGCATAATGAAGAAAAGATAATTTGTAGAATCCAAAGGCATATCTTGAATGCCTAAGATGCTGATATTGCAGATTAATTCCGTTCCCAACGGAAAATTTGCAAAAGGGAAAATAAAGAGTAATACGAACGAAAGTGCAGATAAAATCAAATAAATAGTTTGTTTGCGTTGAATCATGGCTGAAAAAATTTTTTACAAAAGTACAAAAAAAATTTGTAATATCGAAAAAAAGTTGTACCTTTGCACCATCTTTTTTAAAATTTCAAAAAATTTATGGATAATCCTTTCAGGATTTTTGCTTAATAAACTCCTAAACCTTTTATGTTTAACAAAACCGAATTAGACGAAAAATCGTTTGAGGCGCTTGCCGAGATTGCGCAATCTCTTGGCCTCGAAAAAGTCAAACGCTTGGAAAAAACAGAACTTATTTATAAGATTCTGGACCAACAAGCCTTAAAAATTGCGCAAAACCAATTGCCGCCGCCTGCCGACCAACAAGAAAAACGTCGTAGAGGCCGTCCGGCCAAAGCGAAGGCAGAAGATGCCAATGTGGTTGCTGAGAAAGCGCCCGCAGCAAAGCCAACTCAACCTGAACCGAGGAAAGTTCTTCCACCCGTTCAAAAGGCACCCAAACCATCGGATGCGCCGCAAAAGCCTATCGTAGAGGCTAAACCTCAAGAATCTCCCGCAGTGGCAGAAACTCCGAAACCATCGGAGCCGTCTCAATCAACGGAAATTTCAGGGGAAGAACGTCCGCGCAGAATTTTAGCTCCAATTGAAAAACGCCCTCGCAAACACATTCCGGCCGTTGGCGCAGTTGCTCCGCAAAACACCCCGGCTAAGCCTGTTCAGGAAGTTAAAGCGCCGTCGAACGAGCCGACCAAAGAGCAACTGAAACCAGCTCAACAGCAACAACAAGCTGCTCAACACCATCAACCGACTCAACCCAAAAAAGAAGAAACGATTTACTCGTTTGATGACTTTGTGCCGTGCGAAGGTGTGTTGGATATTTTGCAAGAAGGTTATGGTATTTTGCGTTCTGCGGATTACAACTATCTCAATTCGCCCGATGATGTGTATGTGTCTGTGCAACAAATCAAGCAATATGGTTTGCGTGTGGGCGATACGGTGCAAGGCATGATTCGTCCGCCGAAAGAAAACGACAAGTATTTTATTCTGACCAAAGTTCACACGGTTAACGGCCAAACGGTGGAAGCTGCTCGCGATCGCATTCCGTTTGATTATTTGACGCCGTTGTTTCCAAACGAAAAATTCAATATCACATCACACCCGCAAAACTACTTGTCTACACGGGTTATGGATATGTTTTCACCGATTGGAAAAGGCCAACGAGGATTGATTGTGGCCCAACCTAAAACCGGTAAAACTATCATTCTGAAAGACCTTGCGAATGCCATTGCTCATGCGCATCCGGAAGTGTATATGCTTGTGTTGCTGATTGACGAACGTCCCGAAGAGGTTACAGATATGCAGCGTAGCGTGAATGCCGAAGTGATTTCGTCAACGTTTGACGAACCTGCCGAACGTCATGTTCGCATTGCCAACATTGTGTTGGAAAAAGCCAAACGTTTGGTGGAATGCGGCCACGATGTGGTAATTTTATTGGATTCAATCACTCGTTTAGCACGGGCATACAATACCGTAAGCCCTGCATCCGGCAAGGTTTTATCGGGTGGGGTAGAGGCTAACGCTTTGCAAAAACCAAAAAAATTCTTTGGCGCAGCCCGTAATATCGAAGGCGGAGGATCGCTCACAATTATTGCCACAGCCTTGATTGACACAGGATCTAAAATGGACGAAGTGATTTTCGAGGAATTTAAAGGCACGGGTAATATGGAAATCCAATTGGATCGCCGATTGTCGAACAAGCGGGTATTCCCTGCGATTGACATCGTTTCGTCGAGCACACGCCGTGATGATCTATTGATTAAACCCAACATGCAAAACCGCATTCAAATTTTGCGCAATCACTTGGGCGATATGACGCCCGTTGAAGCGATGGAGTTTCTGCGAGACCGCATGAAGTTTTCAAAAACCAACGAAGAGTTTTTGATTGCGATGAACAGCTAACAAAATTCTTTATTTTTTATAAAAAAAAACGAAATGCTTTGTATTTCGTTTTTTTTTTGTATCTTTGCATCGTATTCACCCCAAAAAAAGTTGCATGTGATAGTACCTCTACTCTATTAATCTTAAAAATTAAATAGAAATGAAGCTAAACAAATTTTTAGCAATAGTCGGAATGTCCCGGTATTGCCGCAACTTTACACTTAACAAACTCAAATAAACCCAAGGAGGAGCCCGGTGGCTTTGGCTCTGCTTTTGCCATCGGGTTTCGTGTTCAAAGTGAATTGCAGTTCCTTCATTCAAACTTTTAAAATCACTACTCTCTAAAAAAACAAGTGTTCCGCCAAAATTTTAAGACCTAAAACAACCAACACAGCTCCGCCCAAAAATTCGGCTCGTGATTTGT
>JAITVC010000181.1 GCA_031286005.1 Bacteroidales bacterium | reverse complement strand
CCGTTTCGGCCCACTTCTCAAACTTTTCCCAATCGGACGATTCCTTTCCGGTGCAATATTTTTCGTCCACGCCGTTCGTTCGCATAGCCCGCCACTTGTAGTGGTCGCCCGCCAACCAGATTTCGGACAGGTTCTTGAATTGATAATTATTCGCCACCATCGACGGCACCAAATGGCAGTGATAGTCGATAATCGGCATCTTCGCAGCATGCTCGTGATAGAGCTTTTTTGCAGTTTCTGTTTGTAACAGAAAATCGGGGTTGATAAATTTGCTCATAGTTTTTTTATTTGTGATTAGTTATGAATTACGAATTTTTTGTGGCTTCGGCTCCGCTCAGCCACCGATGCCCGGTCGTTGAGCGGAGTCGAAACGACGTTTTGCCACCACGAGTTCGTCATGTCGAGCGTAGTCGAGACATCCCATAGCAAGGGGATTCCTCGACTGCGCTCGGAATGACGACCTTTTTTAGTTTTCAATTCGTAATTCATAATTCGTAATTATATGGCGTATGCGTTAAATCCTCCATCCACCAGCGCAACGGTTCCCGTAACGAATTTGCTCGCATCGCTAATCAAGTAGTGAATGCAGCCACAAAGTTCTTCGGGCGTTCCAAAGCGAGCGAATGGGGTTTGTCGGATAATCGCTTTCGCGCGATCGGTATACGAGCCGTCGGCATTCGTCAGCAACGAGCGGTTCTGTTCCGTAAGGAAGAAACCCGGCGCAATCGCATTCACACGGATTTTCTCTCCGTATTTGCTCGCCATCTCCGTAGCCAAGAATTGCGTAAAGCTATTGATAGCCGCTTTCGCGGAAGCGTATCCACACACCCGTGTAAGCGGTCGGAAAGATGCAATCGACGAGAAGTTGAGGATACAACCCACGCCTTTCTGCGTCATCACTTCGGCAAACAGTTTCGTCGGGATAAGCGTTCCCGTAAGGTTCAGTCGCACCACATCGTCGAAGTCCGCCGTGTTGATGTCCAAGAACGATTGATTAGGCGCAATCGTTGCACCCGGAATGTTTCCACCGGCCGCATTAATCAGCACATCCACCGTTCCGAATTGAGCTACGATGGTATCGCGCACGGCTTTCAGCCCGTCTTCGTCCAGCACATCGCAGGCAAAGAATTTGGCACGTCCGCCGTTGGCTCTAATCTTTTCTTCCAGCGCAAGACCGGTGTTTTGGTTGCGTCCCAACAGAATAACGATAGCCTCTTGTTCGGCCAAGTATTCTGCGGCACAACTGCCCAAAACGCCGGTTGCACCCGTCATCACAATGACTTTTTCTGATATGTCGAATAAGTTTTGTCGCATTATTTTACGCTTTCGGCGTTAGTCATCGTCGAGTTTTGGAACGTTACGTTTTCGGCGCCCACGATTTTGTTCAAACCTTGTTCCTTGATGCCTGTGAACTCGCAATTCTTCAGATTGATGTTGCTAACGGTTTTTCCACCCTTGTAGCCGTCGATATAGACACCATAGCGGCTCGATTTGCTGGTAATGTTTTCCAAATTCACATTGCGCACGATAGGCATAAAGTCGCCTTCGGTAACCTTTTCGTATTTCATTTCCACACGTAAAATGGCTTCTTTGCAAACGCCAACGGTGATGTTGCGAACGTAAATGTTTTCGATAAGTCCCCCACGAATAGGGTTGGATTTGATGCGCACGGCACGTTCCAAATTCTTGCTGTCCATCTCGCAGTTTTCGGCAAACACATTGCGGCAATCGCCGGATATTTCGCTGCCAACTACCACGCCGCCGTGTCCGTCTTTCATCACGCAGTTGCGGATAACGATGTTCTCGCTCGGACGTGCCCACTTGCGGCCGTCGTTGTTTCTACCGGATTTGATAGCGATGCAATCGTCGCCGGTGTTGAAATAGCAATCTTCAATCAATACGTTCTTGCAACTTTCGGGGTCGCAGCCGTCGTTGTTCGGGCCATTAGGGCTATCCATGCGCACTTTGCGAACGGTTACATTCTCGCACAACGTAGGGTGAATCAACCAAAACGGCGCATTCGTAATCGTGATGCCTTCAATCAATACATTGGTGCATTCCAGCGGTTGAATAAACGGCGGACGCAGGCGATGGTCTTCCGTCAACATGCGTTGTTCGATAGGCACATTGTTATCGTTCATCGAATCCAACTTCGGACGTCCGGGCAAATGGTTAGGGTTGTAATTTTGCGAGATGATGCCTTTCGCTTTGGCTTCGGCTGCGCCTAATTTCCAAGGCCACCAGTTTTCGTCGCTGGCTTGTCCGTCAAGCACACCTGTTCCCGTGATGGCGATATTGGTTTGCTTGTAGGCATAAATCAACGGCTTAAAGTTGTAGCAGTCCATACCTTCCCAGCGAGACAGCACAAACGGCGTGTAATCTTTCGGATTGGTCGAGAATTTCAACACAGCCCCTTCCGAGATGTGCAAATTCACATTGCTGAGTAGTACAATCGGGCCTGTAAAGAACTCTCCTGCGGGGATAATTACTTTTCCACCACCGGCTTTGTTGCAGTCGGCGATAGCTTTGTTGATAGCCTTTGTGGCATCTTTAGCTTGTTTGGCCGAGATGGTTATCACTTTTTTTTCTGAAAGCGGAACTTGTCCGATGGCTTGAACGATTTGTTCAACTTGCTCCCATTGAGCGAAAGTTGTAGCGGTGTAGTATAGAGCGGCGGCTAATAATAATACTTTTTTCATAATGATTAATGGTTTTAGTTATGAGTTATGGATTATGAGTTCAAAGTTAAATCATAATCCATAACTCATAATTCATAATTATTTTAAAGTTTGAATAAGTTGTTCTACGTATTGAATAAAGGCTTCTTTGGTCTTGATGCCATTTTCTTCCAATTCCCATGCGCCTAAGAAATAATATTCCAAATGCTGATTGTTTGGCGTAAGCACAGCCACATGGTTGAGCTTGTCGGTAGTTCTTTCTTTAAGATCTTTTGTGCGGAAGATAACAGCGATACCCAGATTGTCTTGCGGCGTATTCAAACTTTGTTTACCGTAAGAAGCCATATAGCTCCAAGTAGAAGCAGTGTCGATTTTTTCAAAGTATTCAGCTTTCTTATCAATCAATAATCCGGTGCACAGGTTGTCTACCGGTTCCGAAAGCAAGAGTTGCATGTGCGAAGCACGACTTCCGGCATCAATAGAAATCAAGGAAGTAGCATTGATTTTTTTGCCCTTGTTGTTATAATCCCAACCGTAGTAATCGGTTTTAACTTGCGAACGAAGTTTGCCGTCGGCCGTAACTTGACTGATAAGGCTATCGAAGATTTCCACACGGAATGCCTTTGAACCTGTCCAATACGCAAATGTGCCAACGCCCAGAGCGTCGCCCACTTTCAATACATCCATCCCCCAATCGTGATATTCGTGATACGAATCATAGCCATCCACACCCACTTTATCCAAGCACAAGCCCGGTTTTGTTTTGGCAAAAATATCGTTAGCATTGCGCCAGTCGAGATAAAACCGATAGCCGATTTTATCACTTTCCCAACCCGGTCCTTCGTATTTGATATAGAATGAATGGTCAGTATACTCGTCAGGAACGCGGATGTAGTTAGATTTTACCCATTCGCCACCCAAGTATTCCAATTGGCGACGTTTCGGATTGCGCACCCATTTGCCGCCGGTCTTGTTGGTGATTTCGGCATACGTACGCTTAGGATATTGAGCCGTTTCCTTCACTAAGTTCACGGTAGGAATACTCACACGACCTCTTTTATCGAGCGTAATGTTGATGATAGAGATGAAACTCTCGTTGCCATCAATATCCAATGAACGTTCGATAGGGAAGAGCATGTCGCCGTTTTTCACAGCGTAGGTATTCACATCGAAATCCGCAGGGAGCACTGCTTTGGGGATTTCATAAACATAATCCTCTACGGCGATTGTGCCGGAATAAGGGATTTTAAACTTTTGAGCAAATGCGCCCATAGCCACAGAGGTCAGAAAGAGCGACAGCAAAATGTGTTTTGTTCTCATGATAATTTGATTTTTTGGATTTGTATTTATTATTTATTAAGTTGTTGTGGCTTCGATGGAGTTTATCCTGAGCGAAGCCGAAGCGACTTAATTCTTCGCCATCTCAATGCACATTAAAATGAATGGGCCTACGCCTTTCGGATCGTTGTCGCGGATGGTTTCATTCACATAGTAGTCGAATGTTCCGGAGCGGTAGGGCGTTCCGCCCAATCCCGCAACAGCACAGCAACGGGTTAAACTAATCGTTTTATCGTCGTTCTCTTGGATGAAATTCTTAATGATGCCGTCATACCCTTTTTGAGCAACAGCTAGGTAAGATTTATCAATATAGTTCATGCGCACCGCTTTTTCGATAGCGTAGGTAAACATGCAGCTAACGGTAGCTTCTTCGTAGTTGCCCTTTTCGTTCGGACGGCTCAGCACTTGATACCACACGCCCGACGGTTGTTGGGTGTTTTTAATGGCTTTGGCCACATCTTGCAAGATGCGTAGAATCTCTGCACGGTCTTCGGCACGGTCGGCCGGAATAAAATCCAGCACATCCACCAGCGCCATAGCATACCAGCCCATCGCCCGTCCCCACGATTCGGGCGAACGACCGGTAACTTTATCGGCCCAAGGCTGTTCTTTCTTTTCATCCCAAGCGTGGTGGTTAAGGCCGGTTTCGAGGTTTAACGTGTGTTTGTGCGCCACTGTGAATTGTTTCACTACATCGGCAAATTCATCAGGTGTGCCAAAATTCTGGATATATTCAGCGTAGAACGGCGAGCCCATATACAGCCCGTCAAGCCACATTTGCCAAGGATAGATTTTCTTGTGCCAGAAGCCCCCTTCGTCCACACGAGGCTGACTGCGCAACTGCGAGCGCAAGGTGTCGATGGCCGTTTTTACTTTCGGGTCTTTGTCACGGTAATAAATTTCAAACAAGGCTTTGCCCGGATTAACACGGTCAATATTATAGTCCGACAGTTTGTAGGTTTTGATTTTACCGTCGGCTTCGATAAATTGGTCTACCAAACCTTTGGCATAGGTGTAATAGGTTTCGTTTCCGGTAGCCTTCCAGAGTTCAATCATGGTTTTAGCCATTAGGCCTTGCGTGTAGTCCCACTTCAGTTTTTTGGCAAAGTCGGCCATCCATACTTCGGGATTACGTTTCATTTCGGATTGCGCCATGCGTTCGGCGTATTCCATCGGTGTTTGTGCATTCACTGCAAAGGCAGCAAAGATTAGGGCGAGGGAGAGGATTTTCTTTTTCATAAATACAATGGTTAAAGGTAAATGGTCAAAGGTTAAGGGGACTTTTACCTTTTACCCCTTAACCTTTAACCCCTAATTTTTCATTCGTTTGTTAAACTGTTCATATAAACTTCAAGGTTAGTATAAATTTCCGAAAGGTCATACCGATTAGCCACGTTCTCGCCAACAGGCAATCCTTTTTCGGTTTTCCAAGCATCGGGGATGCCGTCTTTGGCGGTGCAAGTGGGTGCAGTACCCGTAGCGAGAGTGGGCCAGCCGCCAACGTCTTCTTGTGTATCAATGATGCCGTTTGTACTGCCGTTAGAACCTTGTGCCGTATAGCTCCTGTTGCGCACGTCTTGAATAATGCGCAAATCCACAGCATCACGTACATAACTGCAACCGGCCTTTTCAAGAACACTTTCGTAGGCCTCTTGTGCCGTTTGCATGTTAATATCCGTTACAGGGAATGGGGAGAGCGCACGAATTGAATCTTTGTGATTGCGGTTGGTCGAAATGCCATCATTAACTTTCATGTGGTCAACGCCACGCCGTGGCCACTTTACCTCCGGGAAGGACCCGGTACCCATTGTTTTGTTGCAGCGGGCCGGTATGGAAATGGTACCGTGTCGACTGGCGACCACTGGC
>JAITVC010000168.1 GCA_031286005.1 Bacteroidales bacterium | reverse complement strand
AAAAAAGACAAAGTGACACCATTCACGGTTAGAAAAAACGCACAAGGCAAACTTGAGATTTTAGACCGTATTCGCAAGAAATACGTGCTCTGTACGGACGAGGAAAAAGTCAGGCAGATGACGATTTTGTATTTGCACAAAACGCTGAACGTACCGATGTCGAGCATAGCCGTTGAAACAGCGTTAAAAGTAAATAATTTACCTAAACGTACCGATTTGGTTGTATGTGATGCGCACTGCAAACCGGCTTTGATTGTGGAATGTAAAGCGCCGTCGGTAAAAATCACACAGGCCGTTTTTGAGCAAATCGCCCGTTATAACCTTACTTTGCAAGTGCATTATTTGATGGTTACGAACGGTGTTGAACAGTATTTTTGTTACTTGGATTTTGAAAAGCAAATCTATCAACTTATTCCCAACTTGCCCGAATGGGCGGCCTTATAAAACTTTTTAAACATGCACACAACTATTTTAAATAGCGAATTTGACGGAATCAGACCGTATCACAACGAGGAAATTCCCGAAGCCATGCAACGTATCGCGGATGCGCACGAAATGAAAAACATTGCCTCTTTTTTGTTTCCTGAAATGAAATTAATCGAAGTTCGTGATATGATTAGGAGCATTGAAACAACGGACGAGTTTCAGAAACTCCTTGCCGAAAAGGCATTTCAGAAGATTGTGAAGCAAACAACCAAAGGTGTTACCGTAGAAGGTTTTGAACATATTGATACCACACAAAGCCATATCTTCGTGATGAATCATCGCGATATTGTCTTGGATTCAACGTTGTTTGAAATAGCGCTGATTGAACAAGGCATCCAAACAACGGAAATTTGCATCGGCGATAATCTAATGCCATCGCAGTTTTTTATAGACATTTGGCGTTCTAACAAGATGGTAAAGGTTATTCGTGGTGCGAGCATTCGCGAAACCTTACAAAACTCGTTGGTTTTCTCCAAATATCTGCGTCATACGATTCGGAACAGACACGAATCGGTATGGATTGCACAACGCAACGGTCGCACCAAAGACGGTTTGGATGTTACAGACCCTGCTTTAATCAAGATGTTTGCGATGAGCGGAACGGAAAATGTGTTGGCTTCGATAGCCGAATTAAATATTATTCCGGTGGCAATTTCGTATCAAATTGAGCCTTGTGATTGGATGAAAACACGGGAATTGTTTTTGTCGAAAGACGCACCTTACCACAAAACGCCGAACGAAGATTTTCAAAGTATTCTCACCGGCATTATGCAGAAAAAAGGTAAAGTACACATCACGATTGGAGCGCCGATAAACCCCAAATTGGACATTTGTAAGAATCTTTCGAATAACGAGATTTTCAAAAGTATTGCGAAGTTGATTGATGATGAAATTATGCATGGTTACAAACTTTTTGATACGAATTATATAGCATACGATTTACTCAATCACACCAATCAATATGCATCGCATTATACAGAGGAAGCCAAACAGCAGTTTATTATTGATATGAATGAAAAGATAGCAAAAATTGGTCTCGAATTTTATCCTGAATTGTGTCGATTATTTTTCAGTATTTACGCTAATCCTGTGTTTTCTGCAAAGAATGGCCAATTAAATCACAAAAAACAGTAAGGTTAAGTTTAAGATAACCGAAAACTCATAATTTTTTTGTATCTTTGTGAATAATTTCACAAAATTATAGTCTAATCTTAAATCAAAATATTCTATTCATGAAAAAGTTTTTCTTATATGCCCTTGTAGCAATCGTTCCATTTATTGCTAATGGACAGTCCAAAACAACCCAATCCAAAACAAAAACTCCACCGGCAAAAACTAAAACAACTCCGGCGCAGGCAACTAAGAATAAACCATCTGCAGCTGAACAACGCAGACTGGCTCAACAGAAACCGGGACCGGATGGTTGTGTAAAAGTCCTTACAGGTTGGGGTAAAAATCCGGGTAAAGTAGACTTCCAATCTAAAAAAACATGGACTATCGGCAAATTTGAATGGTCGGATGCCGTAGTAGCAGAGAATTGTGCCAAAGATACGTTTGATGGAGGAAAACCGAAGTATTTCATGTCTGATTGCAAGCGTGTTCCGGGTGGACATGGAGATTTGTTTTCGTGGTGTGCTGTGAAACTTTATGGCGCTAAACTTTGCACCAGAAATGGTTGGCGTGTACCCTCCAAAGAAGATTTTATGAATTTGGAGAAAGCCTTGGAAAAAATGAATAGCAAACAGCGAAAAAGCACCACTTCAACGCCCAAACACGAACTTTGGGGCATTTCATTTAACAGTAAATGCTGCGATGGACAAGGCGACCCGCTTGACCAAGGCTCTTATGCCTTTTATTGGTCGAACACGGAATTTAATGCCGACTATGGCTTGCATTTAAGTTTCAACATATCCGATAACTGTTACCCCCAAAGCAACAGCAGCAAAGCGTATGGGTTTACACTTCGCTGCGTTCGCGATATAAAATAATTTAGTCAATTAGAATTTTAGATTATCCAACAGGTTATCTTCAACTAAATTCGGAAGTGTAACATTCAGTTGCGGGTTAATTTCCATTGCCCGTTTGATAGCAAAGATAGCACCTTCGTTGCGTGCCCACGAACGGCGAGAAATGCCGTTGTTCACATCCCAAAACAGCATCGACTTCAATCTGCGATCGGCATCGTCCGAGCCATCCAGCAGCATACCAAAGCCTCCGTTGATCACTTCACCCCAGCCCACGCCACCGCCGTTGTGAATGCTTACCCAAGTTGCGCCGCGGAATGAGTCGCCGATTACATTGTGAATTGCCATATCGGCAGTAAAACTTGAACCGTCGTAGATATTCGAGGTTTCTCTAAATGGCGAATCCGTTCCCGAAACATCGTGATGATCACGGCCTAACACAATAGGGGCAGAGATTTGTCCGGCTTTGATGGCTTTATTAAAAGCTTCGGCAATCTTCATACGGCCTTCTGCATCGGCATACAGAATGCGGGCTTGCGAGCCTACTACCAATTTGTTTTCTTTGGCACCTTTAATCCATTGAATATTATCTCGCATCTGCTGTTGAATCTCAACGGGCGAGTTCTTGGCAATCTCTTCTAAAACAGCCATAGCTATTTGGTCGGATTTGTCCAAATCATCCGCATTGCCGGAGGTGCACACCCAACGGAAAGGGCCAAATCCGTAATCGAAGCACATTGGCCCCATAATATCTTGCACGTAGGACGGATATTTGAACAGTCCTTTTTCGTTCAGAATATCTGCACCGGCACGACTTGCTTCCAACAAGAACGCATTGCCGTAATCGAAGAAGTAAGTGCCGTTTTTCACGCAAATGTTTACAGCATCTACATGTCGACGTAGGGTTTCTTGAATTTTTTGTTTGAACAAATCCGGTTGTTCGGCCATCATCTTGTTGGATTCTTCAAAGGTTAAGCCAACGGGATAATAGCCACCCGCCCAAGGATTGTGCAACGAGGTTTGGTCGGAGCCAATATCCACTTTGATACCATGTTTGGCGCAGTATTCCCACAAATCTACCACATTGCCTTGATAAGCGAACGAGCGAATACCGTTTTGGGCTTGCATTTCTTTCACACGAGTGAAAAGTTGTTCGAGATTATCGTGTACTTCGTCTACCCAGCCTTGCGAATGGCGAGTGTGTGTGGCTTTGGGGTTGATTTCTGCGGTAATGGAAACGCAGCCTGCAATATTTCCGGCTTTGGGTTGTGCACCTGACATGCCGCCCAAACCTGCGGTAATAAACAATGGAGTTGTTGATGTATTACGCACGCCCGTATCTGCCAATTTTCGCATAGCATTCAGCACCGTAATCGTCGTTCCGTGAACAATGCCTTGTGGCCCGATGTACATATACGAGCCGGCCGTCATTTGGCCGTATTGTGTTACGCCTAATGCGTTGAAACGCTCCCAATCGTCGGGTTTGGAATAATTCGGAATCATCATGCCGTTGGTTACAACCACGCGAGGCGCATCTTTGTGAGAAGGAAACAAGCCCATCGGATGACCGCTATACATGACTAACGTTTGTTCGTCGGTCATTTCCGAAAGGTATTTCATCGTGATTAAATATTGAGCCCAGTTTTGGAACACTGCACCATTTCCGCCGTAAGTAATGAGTTCGTGCGGATGTTGCGCCACAGCGTAATCCAAATTGTTTTGAATCATGAGCATGATAGCTGCGGCTTGCCGAGATTTGGCGGGATATTCGTCAATGGGACGGGCCTGCATTTTGTACGTTGGACGAAGTCGATACATATAGATTCGGCCATACTTCTCCAATTCATCTTTAAATTCGGGCAAAAGCGCTGCATGATGTTTAGGGTCGAAATAACGCAACGCATTGCGGAGTGCCAGTTTCTTTTCATCGGCGGTTAGAATGTCTTTGCGTTTGGGAGCATGATTCACATTAGAATCGTAGGCCTGTGGGGCGGGTAAAACGTCAGGAATACCTTGACGGATTTGAGATTGAAAATCGAGCATAATAATTTTTGTTTTTGCAAAGATACAAAAAAATTAAGAATTAACAATTAATAATGAAATCCTGTAATGGCAAAGCGGTTTTTTCAAAAAGACAACCTTGCTCCAATAGAGCAAAGGCATTTTTTCAAAAAGACAGTCTTGCTCCGACAGAGCAAAGGTGTTTTTTCAAAAAGACGGTCTTGCTCCGACAGTGCAAAGGTGTTTTTTCAAAAAGACAGTCCTGCTCCGACAGAGCAAAGCGGTTTTTCCAAAAAGACAGTCTTGCTCCGATAGAGCAAAGGCGTTTTTGCAGAAAGACGGTCTTGCTCTGATAGAGCAACCCCATTTTTGCCGAAAGGCGGGTTTGCAATGGTTGTGTTTAGTAAGGTTTGTTTCATTTTTCGTTTGGAGGGTGCATTTTTCTACCGGCAATACGTCCAACGCCGATAGCTCATAAATCCGACAGCAGAAAGGACAACCAAACCTATCGGCAATCCGAGTGTGATTAGCAACCATTTGATGCGTTCGGTTTCAACACGCTGTTTGTCGAGCAGGCGCAACTTGACGGTTTTGGCACGCAAATCCAGAAGTTGAGAGCCATCCAACAGGTAATTCACGCAATTAACGATGAAGGCCTTGTTGGCATAGGTTTGTTGCGTGTAAGGGTCAAATCCCATCGGGTAGGGATAGGATTGTTCAAAATTGTAGTTGTTTTTGATAATATCGCCGTCGGAAACGACAATCATTTGCGTGGATTCGCTTTGCTGTTTCATCGGTATGGAAATTTTTTCCAAACCATAAGCCATGCGGTTTTTGAAATGAGATTCAAACGTGCCTTCCAGCAGAACGGCAACGGGCAGTTGGCCTTTTCGGAAATCGTTGGGGTTGAGTTCCTGTTTGAGCAAGTCGAAATTGATGAATGACGGAATGCCCACCGTTCGCGTGTAGGGCGAAGAGGAGAGGATAACGGTTTTGTGCGTGCCATTTTCCAACGTGTCGATGGAGGCGATAAATTCCGAACGCACGGGGTTCAGGTTTTTTACAATCGGATGTTGATTTTGCGAAATCAGCATTGGTAAAAACGGATAAGGGAAAAACTCGGTTTGAGGTTTATCGCCAACCAAACCCGTAATCAGCGGCACGGAGCCGGACACCAAATCCAAAATCAAATTCGTGTTGACTCTAACTCCATATCGAAACAGCATATCGTTGAGATTATGCGGAAAACTCATGCACAATTGTTCTTCTTGTATTCGGAGAGAATCTAAAGAGGCATTACCGGCATCCAGCACCCAAAGTACTTTTCCGCCGTGCATGATGTATTGGTCTATAGCCCATTTGTCGATTTCGGAAAACGGCGCTTTCGGTTGTGCGATGATGATGGCATCGTAGGCGGGCGCAATCGTGCTGTCCGACAAGGTTAGCAAAGCCGCAGGATTGTTGTTCATGCGCACTCGGTCGATGTCGTAGAAACCACCCAAGGCGTACATGGCTTCCAGCGTGTGATAAGCATCCAATTCGCCGTGCCCTTCGATGAAGACCACGTGTTTCCGGTCTTCCGTAGTCAACTTGAAGATGGTTGACATCATTTGATATTCCAGCGTCTGAATGGAGTTGTTGAGCGCTTCTTCCGATGATAATCCCACTTGCGATTGCAGCAATTCCATAGCTTCGCTTTGGTCTTGATATGTTACATCTGCTGCGGGGAAAATCAACTTTCGGGATACGCCGCCTTTTTCTTTAACCTCTACATTTGTGGGCGTAATGCCTTTTTCTTGTAACTCCCAAGAAATGCGAGCCCGTTCTTTCTCGTCTTTAATATCGTACAAATTGACGAACTCGAAATGAACTAAATCGTTGTAGGCGCTAAATTCTTCGAGCATCTCTTTTGTTGCCGTTCTCAACCGCTTGAAACCAGCGGGCAAATCGCCATCCAAATAGATTTTGAATTCAACAGGGCGGTCTAAACTTTTAATCAGCTGTTTGGTGTTGGGATGTAGAGAATACCGCTTTTCGGATGTTAAATCTAATCGCAGGAAAACCAAATTAGCCAAAAGATTTAAGGCAACCACGCAGAGCAAGATTTGTCCAACAAACCGGATGCGCTTAAAGCGGGATTTCTTGTGAGATTGCAACCGATTTAAGGTTAATGTAACAAAGATGGCCACGATACTCAGAAAATACATCACATCGCGAAGGTCTATCACCCCTCGGCTCATCGACGTGAAATGCACATTCATGCCCAAATCCTGCACCGTTGTTTCAAAACGTCCAAAGAACCCGCCAATCAAATCAAAGCCAAATAACATAAATCCGCACACGATTACCCCCAAAATAAATGCCACAATCTGATTTCTCGAAATCGCCGAAAGAAAAACGCCCACCGAAGTGAAGGCAGCGCCAATAAAAAGCAATCCCATATATGAGCCCCAAATGCCGCCCATATCCACGTTGCCTTTAATTTGGCTGAGTTGTTGAATGGTAAAAACGTATGTTGCCGTAGGAATTAAGGCCAACACCAATAACACCAGACAAGCCCAATATTTCGCCGCCACGATTTGAAAATCGCTCAACGGTTTAGTCATCAAGATTTCAATTGTTCCGGTGCGGTGCTCCTCCGAAAAACTGCGCATGGTAATTGCAGGACTTAAAAACAGAAACACCATCGGCGCCATGCTGAAAAATGCATCTAATGTAGCATAGCCGTAGTTTAGAATGTTATAGTCCGAAGGGAAAACAAATAGGAATAAACCCGTCAGCAATAAAAACACGGTAATAACTAAGTATCCCATTACGGACGAGAAAAATATTGAAATTTCTTTAAAGAACAAATGTTTCATAGGTAAAGTTTTGTTTTAATTTCCAAACCGCACAATAATGGCCGTATCTTTCTTTATGCCTTGCAACCCAGCAGCATTGGCCTTATTCATGGCAATCTGCAAATATCCATCGCTCGCAAACAAAGCCAAAACATCGGAGACTTTAACATCCGAATATGCCGTAGAAATCTTGTTGATGGAGCCTCTGCGCCCAAACGAAATCTCAAATCGCTTAAATTCGGATTGCAATTTATTGAACATGGAGAAATGAATATTGGTGTTGACATTTTCGTAGCGGTCGATATGGGTTACTTCGCCAACAATCTCAACATATTCAATCTGTCCGTCCGAGCCTTTTTCGTAACGGGTAATAGGGAATGATGGGGTGGAAAAATTCTGAATTTGCGCACGTGTTCCGAGTTCAACAGGAGGTGTACCCATAGCCAAAGATGCGGCCACTTTGGCAAACAAATCCCGGCAAGGGAACGTGAAACAATCGTGATCCTGCATCACGGTGATTTCGTAGATTTCTGTTGGCTCATCCGGAAAAATCAGAGAAAAGATACCGTTGTCTGTTCCCACAAAAAACTGATTTTGGTAGCACACAATCAAATGTGCTCGGTCTTTGTCGGCAATGGTATCTACGCCTATAATATGTACGGTTCCATCGGGCGAATTAGGATATACATTGCGGAGGAAGTAGGCCGTTTTGCCAATATCGAATGCCGGTACATCGTGGCTAATATCAACAATTGTGGCGTTTGGAAAATACCCATAAATCTTGGCTTTTACAGATGCCAAATAATGGTCGCGTGTACCCCAATCGCTCGTAATTGTGATGAATCCCATTTTATTTTTTTGCAAAGATACAAAAAAAAATTG
>JAITVC010000285.1 GCA_031286005.1 Bacteroidales bacterium | reverse complement strand
AAAAGACGAAAATCCCGAGCGGACGGGTTTTGCGCACTTCTTCGAGCATTTGTTGTTTGAAGGAACGGAAAACATTGCTCGTGGACAATGGGATCAAATAGTGGGTGTGAATGGCGGTTTAAATAACGCCTACACCACCGACGACCAAACGTATTACTACGAACTGTTTCCATCCAACAACCTGCAATTAGCCCTGTGGATGGAGTCGGAACGCATGTTTCATCCGGTTATCAATCAAGTGGGCGTGGACATTCAGCGCGAAGTGATTAAAGAAGAAAAGCGCAAGAGTTACGACAATCGTCCCTACGGGCAACTGCTGACGGTGGTGAAAACCAACATGTTCAAAACACATCCGTATCGTTGGATGACAATCGGTTCGATGGAGCATTTGGATGCGGCTACGTTGGACGAGTTTAAGAATTTCTTTACGAAATTTTATGTCCCCAACAATGCCGTACTGGTAGTGGCCGGCGATTTTGAGACCGCCGATGCCAAAAAGTGGGTCGATATGTATTTCAAAGACATACCGAAAGGCGCGCCAATTACAAGGAATCTATATACCGAAGAGCCTATCATTTCGGAAATACGGACGTCGTTTGAAGACCCGAACATTCAGATTCCGGCTTTGTTGGCTGCATATCGCACACCACCGATGAAAGACCGCGACGCTTACGTGCTGAATATGATTTCGTCGATATTAACAGACGGAAAAAGTTCGCGTTTGTATTCTAAATTGGTGGACAAGGAAAAAACAGCATTGGAAATTCAAGCGCTTAATTTTTCGGAAGAAGATTATGGCGCATACATTATCTTTGGCTTGCCAATGACCGGAAAAACGAATGACGACATATTGAAAGGTATAGACGAAGAGGTTATAAGACTGCAAACCGAACTGATTTCGGAAAAAGAGTATCAAAAACTGCAAAATCAATTTGAAAATAGCTTTGTGCGTAACAATGCAACGGTGGAAAATATTGCCGATAATTTGGCTAATTATTACCTGCTGTATAAGGATGTAAACCTCATCAACACCGAGATTGATTTGTATCGCTCCATTACACGCGAAGAAATACGCGACGTTGCCAATCGTTACCTGAAACCAAATCAACGGGTGGTAATTGATTATATGCCAAAATAATGGAGAATGGAGAGTTAAAAATTGAGAATGAAAAAGAGATGAAGGATAATGTTGTTATGATTAAATCATATGCTTTTGCACTACGAATTGTCAAAGCCTATAAGTTTTTAAATCAAGAACAACGAGAATTCGTCATTTCCAAACAGATGTTACGTTGCGGAACTGCAATAGGAGCTTTGGTTAAAGAGGTGGAACATGCTCAATCGAAAGCGGATTTTATAAACAAAATAAACATCGCATTGAAAGAAGCAAATGAGACCGAATATTGGCTCATGATTTTGAAAGACTCTGAATATATTGATGGCAAAAGTTTTTTTGTCAATATATAAAGATTGTGATGAGCTAATTCGTTTGTTGGTCAGTATTGTAAAAACAACAAAAAATAATTATGTGAGCAAAAAATAATTCTCAATTCTCAACTTTCAATTCCCAATTAAATAAATCAACGAACAAAAACAAATAACAATGAAAAAGATACTATATATCATCGCAGGATTATTTATATCCTTGTCCTTACAGGCGCAAATAGATCGTTCGGTAGTTCCGGTTCCCGGCCCTGTACCTCAAATTAATTTAGAGCAACCACACAGCTTTAAGTTGGATAACGGCTTGACGGTAATGGTGCTTGAAAATCATAAATTGCCACATGTAACCATCGCTTTACGATTAGACAATCCGCTTTCGCTCGAAGGAGACATTAAAGGCGTGGAAGACCTTGCGAGCAACATGATGGGCAACGGTACATCGAAAATAAGTAAAGACGATTTCAACGAACAAATCGATTTTTACGGAGCATCTGTTGGTTTTAACTTGAGCGGTGTAAACGCTTCTACCCTGTCGCGTTTTTTTCCCGAAGTGCTATCATTGATGGCTCAGGGAGCATTAGATCCCTTGTTTACACAAGAAGAATTAGACAGCGAGCGAGCCAAATTATTGGACGGTCTGAAGACGGAAGAAAAAGATGTGCCGGCTATTGCCTCGCGCGTCAATAACGTGCTGTTGTATGGTAAAGATCATCCCAAAGGAGAATATTTGAGCGAAGAAACCATCAATAAAGTAACGCTGGACGATATAAAATCGGCTTATAAAAGACAGTTTGTACCCGGTAACGCCTATTTGGTGATTGTGGGCGACGTGAAGTTTGAGGATGTGAAAAAACAGGTTACTACCGATTTTGCGTCGTGGAAAAACGCCTTTGCACCCAAAAGCGAATATGCCGAACCGGCTAATTTACCCACAACCGAAATCGATTTTATAGATGCCCCTCATGCTGCTCAAACCGAAATATACGTGGGCAATATTGTTGATTTGAAGATGAGTTCTCCCGACTATTTTGCTGCTTTAATAGCCAATCAAATTTTGGGTGGCGGAGCCGAAGCCCGTTTGTTCAAAAACCTGCGCGAATCGCACGGATGGACTTACGGTTCGTATTCACGTTTGGGTGGAAGCAAATATATTTCTAACTTTACAGCTCAAGCACAAGTGCGCAGTGAAGTGGCCGATAGCGCAGTGGTAGAAATGCTGAGCGAATTGAAGCGTATTGACGAAACACTTCCTTCCGAAAAGGATTTGAAGATGGCGAAAGCAATATACACCGGTCGATTTGTAATGAGTGCCGAAAATCCGACGACGATTGCATCTTTCGCACTGGGAGTAAAAACGCAAAATTTACCGGAAAACTTTTATGAAAATTACATCCAAAATATCAACAATGTAACG